>JBPCUG010000298.1:0-5358 GCA_051011275.1 Cyclobacteriaceae bacterium
CCTAATCCCAATAACCTCACTTCGCGATCAATCGTTGCTGCCATCAATAACTCTTGCGACATGGCCTCAAGCGTTTCATAATCTGCGATCCAATACCCCAAGGTTTTACTTCTAGTAATTTGCTTAAAGTCCGAAAATTTTACTTTTAAGGTGAGTGTCTTACCGTACACATCATTCTTATCCATCCATTGCATCAGCTTGTTGCCAATTCTTTTTAATTCGAACATAAGGTCTTCGGTTTGGATGAGGTTTTCAGGAAAAGTATCTTCTACACTTACAGATTTACGCCTCCGGTCCGGAGTTACCGGCCGATCATCCTCCCCTCGAACAATGTGATAGTAGAACTGACCATTCTTTCCAAAATGAGTACCCAACTCTTCCTTGGTTTTCATTTTTAGATCTTTGCCAAAATTAATGCCCATGCCCTCCATTTTTTTTGCCGTTACCTTACCGATACCATGAAATTTTCCAATGGGAAGCTGTTCGAGAAAAGCTTCTACTTGCTTAGGCAAGATCACACTTAGGCCATCTGGTTTTTGATAGTCTGAAGCGATTTTGGCCAGGAACTTATTAATTGATATTCCTGCTGACGCAGTGAGGCTTAGCTCAGTTTTGATCATTTGTTTGATCTCTTTGGCGATTAATGTAGCTGAAGAGATATTCCTTTTGTTCTCTGTAACATCCAAGTAAGCCTCATCTAGGGACAGGGGCTCTACCAAGTCGGTATATTGGTAAAAGATCTCGCGAATCTTTTGTGAAGCTTCCTTATAAGCAATGAATCTTGGCTTCACAAAGATCAAGTTGGGGCATTTTTGTGTGGCTTTAAACGATGGCATGGCGGAGCGCACCCCAAACTTGCGGGCTTCATAACTGGCTGTCATTACCACACCTCGATTACCACCACCTCCCACGGCTATTGGCTTACCTCTCAACTCGGGTTGATCGCGCTGCTCTACTGAAGCATAGAAAGCGTCCATGTCGATATGTATGATCTTTCTTACTGTGGTCATAGCATTTATGAACACACTAAAACTAATAAATTCTTCTATCGAACTAAAGGAGGAACCCTAGCAATATATACAAAATAACCGCAATACTACCCATCGAAAGGGCGTAAGGTAACTGTGTTTTTACATGATCAATATGATCACTTGCGGAAGCCATGGATGAAAGGATAGTGGTATCCGAAATGGGAGAGCAGTGGTCACCAAAGACGCCGCCTCCCAGAACGGCGGCAATCGACATGTGCAAATTGGCATCCAGGTTTTGAGCCATGGGTATGGCGATCGACATCATGATTGCGAAGGTTCCCCATGAGGTACCCGTCGAGAAGGCGATAAATGAGCTGACTAAAAAAATAATGGCCGGCACCATTCCAGGAGATAGCCACGACTTGGTTGCTTCAGCGACGTACTTACCGGTTTCCAAGTCCTTACATACATTACCTATGGCAAAAGCAAGCAGCATTAGTAAGGCCAAAGGCATCAGTCCCCCTATTCCTTTTAGTGCTAGATCGATCAATTCTCTACTTCTCATTATACCTTGAGTGCGATAAAGAATAGCCCCTACCAGTATTGAACAGATGACGGAATAAAGCACCGCCGATGAGCCTGAACCTTGTCCGATTGCTTTTACTGTATGGGTGAAAAGATTTAGTTGGCTTGTATTTTCCACCGCTTCCCATCCGGTGTAGGCTAGCATAAAAGGCATCAAACCGACCATTGTAGCGATAGGAAGTATCATATTAATTGCTTTTCCTTTCACCCCTTCCTTTGGCTCCATCATAGTGATATCGGTAGCTACCATAGGTTGGGCATCGTCGGCCATGATCTTTCCCTCTTCGCGGGCTCGAGTTTCTGCTTTACGCATGGCGCCAAAATCTTTGCCAGTAAAAATGATCCAGAGGACCATCCCCAAAGCAAGCAGTGGATAAAAATTAAATACAAATGCTTTAACCAATACGTTCACCGGATCCGAGAACCCCTGTAGCACTAAGAATCCCATAACATATGCACCCCAAGCATTGAAAGGAATCAGGATGCAAGCAGGAGCTGAGCTTGAGTCGGCGATATAGGCCAGCTTTTCCCTGGGTATTTTGAGTTGATCGAAAACCGGGCGGTACAAAGCGCCTACAGTAAGAACGGAGATACTTGATTCTACGAAAATGACTACACCGGTGATCCAGGCAAGGAATTGGACCCATTTCCTTTTAGATGCTTGTCCTTTGCTTTCCAATCGCTCCAACGCAGCATTGATGCGATCAACGAAACCGGCCACACCTCCGGATCGCTGAATAAAGGCGATCAAACTGCCCACTAATGCACTGAACATAATGGTTCGAGTATTCCCAGCGTCTTTGAATACATCAACCAATCCCTGTACGGTGGCTATAGTCCCGTCTAGAAGATTCCCGCCGGCTAGAATAACCCAACCAAGCCAGATGCCAAACAATAGGGCTATGAAAACCTGTTTGGTGCGGATAGCTAAAACGATTGCAATTACCGGTGGTAGGAGGGACCAAAAGCCGTAGTCTGGCATATGGAGATTGGTGAGTTAGGCTGAAGAAAACTTCAATTGAAAAGGGAGAATAAGAAAAATATTTTTAAATAGGAAGAAAAACCCGTTTAGCTATGCGCCTGTTACTTCTAATCTTGAGCTTCCTGATCTTCACTCAAGGGTGCAAGCCGAAACCTACCGACCCGATAGACAAAATACTAAGCACAGATATTCCATTGTTTCAAACTGTGTTGGAGGACCCAGATAAGTACGAGTTACAGGTAATTTACACCCAGATTGATAGAGATAGTGACAACCATCCCGCCTTTACTACTTATAGATATGAGGTTGATGAAAATAGATATTTTTATCCTGCCAGCACGGTAAAAATGCCGGTTGCTTTTCTAGCCTTGGAGAAGCTAAACCAATTGAGCATCTCTGGACTTGATAGAAACACGGCTATGTTTACCGACAGCGCTTACGATGGACAAACCAGAGTTCTGGTGGATTCTACTTCCGCCAATTTACAGCCATCAATAGCACACTATATCAAAAAGATATTCTTGGTAAGTGACAATGAGGCGTTCAATAGGCTATATGAATTCGTTGGCCAAGAAACCATAAATAAACAGCTGAAGGCGAAAGGTTTTACCAACCAGCGTCTGCAGCACCGATTGAGTATAGCATTGGAGCCGGAGCAAAACCGCCATACAAATCCGATCAATTTCCGTAATGAGGATAGTTTGGTCTATCATCAAGAGCCAGCCTATAATCCTGAAGATAACGCTCCAAATAGCCCCATAACGAAAGGGGTTGGCTATATTAAAGACGACAGCTTGATTTTAGAGCCCATGGATTTTTCCAACAAGAATTTCTTCTCTTTGGTGGATTTGCATGAGGTATTACAAGCAGTGATTTTCCCAGAGGCTCATTTCGAAGAACAGCGATTTCAATTGACCGAGAACGATTACCGTTTTTTGTATCAATACATGTCTCAGCTTCCAGGAGAGACTACCTATCCGAACTATCCTGCTCTGGAGTATTATGATAGCTATGTTAAGTTTTTCATGTACGGGGATATTCACGATCAGATGTCGAAGCACATTCGCATATTTAATAAGGTAGGCTTGGCTTACGGTTATTTGATCGATGTAGCATATATAGTGGATTTTGAAAATCAGGTGGAGTTTTTATTATCAGCAGTTATTCACGTAAATGAAAATCAGATCTACAATGATGGCGTATATGAATATGATTCACTTGGCATTCCATTTTTGGCGACCTTGGGACGCCAAGTATATGAATATGAAAAACTACGAACTAAACAATACTTGCCTGACCTAACCAAATTTAAGCTCGAATATGACCAGTAGCTAACAAGTTATTTGATTGCTAATGTCTATATTTGTCAATGCAGAAGGGAACAATGGATCGGTTATTTTCGTATTTCAGTTTGTATTTATTAATTACCTGCATTGGATGTGTACAAAATGCTGATAACCAGCAGGTTGATTACAATACCGATATTTTCAATACAATTGAAAAACTATTGACGGAGACCAAGCTGGAGTTTGCTCCCGATGCCCGAGTTGCATTGTTTAGTATTACTATTTTGGATAGCGTGCTCCAAGATACCGTAACACTAGTAGGCGAAACTAACTTGCCAAAAGCCAAAACTACCTTACTTGAACGACTTACAGCCGAAGGGGTACTAGTAAAAGATAGTATCTCCTTGTTGCCATCAACCGGGTTGGGAGATCAACTAACTGGGATTGTCAACAACTCCGTTGCTAACTTGAGATCAAAACCGAGCCACTCCTCCGAGTTGGTTACGCAGGCGACTCTAGGCACCGAACTTAAACTATTCAAAAAGGAGAGGGGGTGGTATTTGGTGCAAACTCCTGATCAATATTTTTCTTGGATTAACCAAGGTGAAATGCAACTGATGGCACAGGACCAATTAAATGATTGGCAACAAGCACCTAAGTTATTTTACAGGGCTACCTATGGCTTTGCTTATCAACAACCTGAGCCTGGCAGTAAGCCGATGTCCGACCTTGTAGCTGGAGGAGTGTTGCAATTGGGTTTGGATGAAGGCGACTTTTACAAAGCGCTATATCCGGATGGCAGGGTAGGCCATGTACATAAAGATGAGGTGGTGCTATTTGAAAACTGGTTGGATAGTTTGACTGCATCTGGGCAGTCTCTAGTCGACACTGCAATGAATTTACGTGGAGTTCCTTACTTATGGGGAGGTACTTCCACAAAAGGAGTGGATTGTAGTGGTTTTACCAAAACCATTTTTTTCCTTAATGGAATGATCATCCCACGAGATGCTTCCCAGCAGGTTGGTATCGGCAATTTAGTTGATTCCGTTCGGGATTTTAGTCAATTGCATCCTGGCGATCTGCTGTTTTTCGGTGCTGCTGCCACTGACTCTACCAAAGAAAAGATTGTGCATGTAGGACTTTGGATTGGCGATGATCAATTTATTCATTCTTCAGAGAGGGTGCGAGTGAGCAGCATAAATCCGGAAAGAGAGAATTATGATGAATACAATTTGCAAAGATATCTCAAGAGTAAGCGCATTTTAGGATCTGATGAAGTTGTATCTTTAAAAAAAGAGCCAGTTTTGTAGTTGATGAGCAAGAAGTTTACCCATATAAATAAAAAAGGAAATCCAACCATGGTAAATGTGGGGGATAAGTCCGTGACCAAAAGAACTGCCAAGGCCAGAAGCATAGTGGTGCTTGATGATCAGATTATGGGACATCTTGAAAATGACGACATCAACACTAAAAAAGGACCGGTATTCCAGACCGCTATCACAGCTGGAATTATGGCAGCAAAGAGAACGGCAGA
>JBPCUG010000299.1:0-3700 GCA_051011275.1 Cyclobacteriaceae bacterium
GAGCTAAGGTGCCATTGCCAATTTTGATAAACAAATCAAGAGATTTAGCAAACAGGATCAATCCCATGGCAATGAATATCGGACCCAGACTGAAGGTTAGCCAAATTGGGAGCTGACTAAGTGGAATGAGATCAGGCTTTTTTAACAGATATATGATGGCAAACGGAATAATTACAGTGACCGTAAAAGGTAATGTTAATATGGTCCTCAAATGATCGAAACTAGTCGGATGGCTCTTCTGACTGGTCATTGTTTATAATAACTCAAAGCAGATCTTTGGTAAAGGTAAAAGGAAGAATATCTTTTATTGAGTTCATTACAAAAACCCTTTGATTAGCAGCCACCACCAGCACCTTAATATCATTGGCAAATCTAACCTCCTGTTCGCTCAGAACTTGCCTGCAGCTGCCACATGGGAAAGCCGGATAATCGTGATCCGCTTCTTGCGCGGAAGTTGACACTGCCAATTTTAAAATTTTGGACTCAGGGTACTGGGTATTGGCCGAGAAGATGGCCACTCTCTCGGCACATAGACCGAGGGGATAAACGGCATTTTCCTGATTGCTCCCTGATAGCAACTCGTGATTATCCAATAGTAACGCAGACCCAACGCTAAACTTTGAGTAAGCGGCATAGGCACTTTCCCGAGCTTTGATGGAGGCCTTACAAAGATCCCTCTCCAAAGCATCTGGCAATTCCTCAATTGAATCATAAGCAAATATGCTAGAGCTGATATTAAATTCCTTCATTTTGCAATATTTCAGAAAGAGACAGTTTAATCGCCGTCAATCAGCCTCCCTAGTCCACCCAAAACCGACCCTTCACCTTTAGATGAGCCACCGGCGCGAGGAGCATGTTTGATTACCCTGTCAGCTAGTCTGGAAAAGGGCAAGCTTTGCAGGTAGACAGTTCCTGTGCCCCTTAGGGTAGCCAGAAACAAACCCTCTCCACCAAAGATCATCGAGCGCAAGTTGCCTGCTCTTTGTATATCGGAAGCGAGTTGAGGGGAGAAAGCAACGATGCAGCCAGTATCAATTTTAAGGGTTTCTCCTTTCAACTCTTTTTTGATAATGGTGCCCCCAGCATGTAGAAATGCTTTGCCGTCTCCGGTTAAGCGCTGTAAAATAAATCCCTCTCCCCCAAAAAAACCGCTGCCAAGTCTTTTGTTAAATGCTATGTCCAACTTGGTACCTAAAGCAGCGCATAGGAAAGCATCTTTTTGGCAAAGGATGTCTCCACCAACCTCACTTAGATCAAGGGGTATGATCTTTCCTGGGTAGGGAGCGGCAAAGGCGACTTCCTTTTTACCTGAGCCGCTATTGGTAAAGTGGGTTATAAATAAGGACTCTCCGGTAATTACTCTTTTGCCCACATCCAGTAGTTTGCCAAACATGCCTTTATCGGGCTCCGAACCATCACCAGTTCTGGTTTGAAAAGTTATTTCATCATCCATCCAGTTCATCATACCGGCCTCGGCGATCACAGTTTCCTGAGGATCCAGTTCTATGGTTACTATTTGCATGTCATCCCCGTGGATGAAATAGTCAATCTCGTGTGCTTGCATAAATAGCTGATTCTTAATTAAGGTTTACCAACTAAGTTACAAATTGGCAAGTAACAAGCAAAAGAAATATTAACCAGTGGCTTACGGGAACAATCACTGTGAATGCTCGTGCGAAGCTTACAGAGCTTTAACAGATCACTGATTTTTTCCAACTGTCGGAGATTTTGATGTTCGATTTCATGATCAACTGTTTCATGGCTCCAGGTGACGTGGTATGGGAAAGCATGGACCTGGCACGTATGCTTACTTGGTAGCTATCCTGAATTCACTACTTCGATATAATAAACTCAAAATGGCCATTTATGGTTATTGAATAATTCGGTTACACTTGATAAATTAGAAAGTGACAGTTGCTGAATTTATCTAGGTTTCAGTGTAAAGAAATTTATAGCTTCATGCTTTGACAGAATAAATTGTAGATCAAGTGTAATGAGATCATTGGTATTGTTCATTTCTAAATCAATGGGTTACCACATTTGAATTAAACCATTAACGATACCTTTGATACCTCTTTGAGGTGACCAGCTAAATTATCAACCAGTTATTTTGCAGCTTTGGAAAGGCTCGTACAGTTAGTTCATTGTCTCAAACCTAGTGAGGTTAAGTTTATTGTTGACTTTTATAAAGCTAGGTTAAAAAAAAGCAGGAATAAACGTCTGCAATTATTCAACCTGATTTTAACAAATAAAGCTAAAACCAACCAAGAGGCTGCAGTTTGTATCTACAACCACCAACCTGATTCAACTTTTTGCCACCTTAAAAAATCTCTACGAGAGGATATTTTGAATTTAATTTTGTCGACAACTGGCTCGGAATGGGAACCAGGACCATTTCGTCAGGAAATGATGAGTCGCAGGCTGTTTATGCAGAGTAAAATTTTGCTTTCTCGTGGTGTGATGGAGGAAGGTTTGCACCTGGTAAGGAAGTCTTCCAGTATCGCGGAGCGCTATGAGTTTCCCGATATTAAGATAGCGGCTGACGATCTATTACGAAGATACTGCACCTCTTCTTCTAATAGTGGAAAGTATGATGGTCTGATCAATCAATCTCTGACTCATCTTAACAACCTGTACCAGGCCAAGAATGGGCTTTACAATCATGGGTTTAGAACCAAGCCAAGATGGATACCTTCTTCAGGATCCAAGAAAGCCTGGTTTTGGCATCAAGTAGCTCTTATAAATCAGCTTTTTCAGGAAAAACGGTTGTTACAGGCCAAATATAGTGCTGTTGAACTACTGAACTTCTTAAAGCAAGAGAAAATCGTTGACACAAGAAACAAAAGAGCGCAAACACAGTTGTGTCTGGCTCGAGTACTCATACATCTTCGGGAATATCAGGAAGCGGTTACCGTTGCCCGACAAGCTGTTAGTAACTGTATAAATTGTACCAAAGAGAAATTAGAATCTTTGGAAGTGTTGTTTTTTGCTCACTTAAGAGCTGGGCATCTATGCAAGGCTGAAGCAGATTATCGTCTGGCACAACCTTCCTGCCTTGCAGATCCCATATCAGCGTGCAAATGGACCTTGATGCAAGCTGCTTTACGGTTTTCACAAGAAAGATTTCCCTTAGTATATAAAGTGCTGAATTCTCGAGGAAATGCTAATAAAAGTACACGTCTCTGGATATTAGGTTATAAATTCTTGGAAATGCTAACTACATTGGAATTGCAAGATTATGATTGGTATGAGTATAAATTTGATTTACTGCGGAAGCAACTGCAATCATTGAATGGAACAACCAATACCCGAATCAAACTAGTATCTGGTTTGCTAGCTGCAATTACCAAGAATAACTATAGTTTTGGCGCCCTTGTCAGAAATGAAAGTGAAACCTTGGATTATCTTAATAGCAGTGACTCCGCGACATATTGGGATCCAATGGGTATGGAAGTGGTTAACATTCCGCAATGGTTAATCTTCAAATCTCAGGCAAATAGTTAGTCGCTCCCTTCTTCAATTTATTCAGTACATCTTGTTCTTAAGTAATTGCTATTTAGAATTTTAGCAGTTACTAGTCCCTAAGATTTCTTCGAATTCTCATTTAATTCCTTCCTTGAACTTTCCTGAATAGTAATCGAAATTATGAGGATTGTTATAGATCCCAGCTAAATGATTTCCAAAGCGCTCAACCTGCTTT
>JBPCUG010000300.1:0-3024 GCA_051011275.1 Cyclobacteriaceae bacterium
CTTTACAAACCGAAGCTGACTGGAGTTGCGAAGAAACTTTCGTAAAGAACGGCGCCTCTATAGGTTCAAGTGTAACCATTATGTGTGGTGTTACCATTGGCGAAAATGCTACCGTAGGCGCTGGTGCAGTGGTAACTAAAGATGTCGCAGCCAAAGCCGTGGTCGCAGGGGTACCAGCCAGAGTTTTAAACTGATAAACTAGTGAAAACAAAAGCACAAATGAAAGTTAATTTTTTGGACTTAAAATCTCAATATTTATCCATCAAGCCAGAAATTGATGAGGCGATTGAAAAAGTCTTTGATAAGACGGCTTTCGCCGGAGGGCCCTTTGTAGCTGAATTTGAAGAGAATTTTGCAAAAGCTCATCGGGCTAAGTACTGTGTAGCCGTAAATAATGGTACTTCAGCTCTTCATGCCACACTAATGGCGTTGGATATTGGGCCCGGAGATGAAGTGATTGTGCCGGCAAATACTTTTTTTGCTTCGGCTGAAGCTGTAAGCCTTGCAGGAGCCAAACCAGTTTTTGTTGAATGCGACGAAAAATACTACAATATTGACCCAACAAAAATCGAAGGTGCCATCACTGCCAAGACCAAGGCTGTATTTGCAGTTCATCTATATGGGCAGCCAGCCCCGATGGACCCCATTAAAGCAGTAACTGATAAACATGATCTCATGTTGTTAGAGGATTGCGCTCAGGCGCATTTAGCAACTTACAAAGGACAGTTCGTTGGCAATTTTGGAGTTACTGGTAGTTTTAGTTTTTATCCGGGAAAAAACTTGGGGGCTTATGGTGAAGGAGGAGCAGTGATTACAAACGATCAAGCACTTTACAAAAAACTACAAACGATAAAGGATCATGGATCTGACAAGAAATATTACCATAAGGTCATAGGACACAACTATCGAATGTCGGGATTGCAAGGCGCGGTTCTTAATGTAAAGCTGGAGCATATTGCCAACTGGACAGCGAAACGGAGAGAATGTGCTGATCTTTATCGAAAATATTTGCATGGGATCGACCAAATCATTCTACCTGAATCCATGCCAGAAGCAGAACACTCCTATCACCTATTTGTAATTAGAGTGCAAGATAGAGAACAGTTACAACAATATTTGACCGAGAACCAGATCTATACGGGCATACATTATCCAATACCGTGTCACCTTCAAGAAGCTTATGAAAGTTTGAATTACCCGGTGGGTAGTTTCCCAATTAGTGAAAAATACGCTAAAGAAATTTTGTCTCTCCCTATGTCAGAGCAATTGAAAGAAAGTGAAGTTCAGTATGTTGCAGAGAAATTAAAAGCTTACTACAGCTAGAAATTACACTAGTTCCAATAGATGTTTAACAATGCGCTGGGATGCCTTGCCGTCCCAAAGGGCAGGTATGGTACCACTTTTCCAGGTACCGCTATTAAGCTGACCAAAGTAGTCCTTGATTAGCTGAGAATCCAGTCCACATATTACATTGGTGCCCAAAGTCACCGTTTCAGGACGCTCCGTGTTTTCCCTTAAAGTCATGCAGGGGATCTTTAAATATGTAGTCTCTTCCTGAATACCACCTGAATCTGTGATCACGGCAAATGAATTCTTCACCAGGTACATGAATTCCAAATACCGTAATGGAGGCGTCATGTGAATATTCGCTCCATTAAAATTTAGGCTTTCCAAAATTTGTTTAGTGCGTGGATGCACAGGAAATATGATAGGTTTACCCGCGCTGCTCTCACTTATTAACTCCAATAAATATTTTAGCTTTTGTTCTTCATCAACATTAGCAGGTCGATGAAGAGTCATTACGTAAAATGGGTTTTGATCCAATCGCAATTCCTTATAAATTTCAGGCTGTCTCAACCTATCTAAATTTCCAACCAAAGAATCGATCATAGTATTCCCTACCAAAGCAATATTCTCCGTTTCTACACCTTGTCGCACTAGATTGTAACCGGCTTCCGGAGTAGTGGTGTAAAAAATATCCGTAATTGCATCCGTCGCCATGCGGTTGATTTCCTCTGGCATAGTTAGATCATAGGACCGCAACCCTGCCTCTACATGAATTACTTTGGAGTGTAGTTTCTTGGCTACGATGGCACAAGCCATGGTGGAGTTAACGTCACCTACCACCAAAACATAATCCGCAGGATTTTCTATCAATTCTTCCTCAAATTTTATCAATATGTTTGCCGTTTGGGTGGCATGGCTTCCGGATCCCACCCCTAAGTTGACATGAGGTTCTGGAATGTTTAGATCTTTGAAAAAAGATTCACTGAGCTTTTTGTCATAATGTTGCCCGGTGTGTATTAGTCTATACGTTAGATCCTGACCATCATTTTTGGCTTGCTCCAAGGCATGTACAATAGGAGCAATTTTCATAAAATTGGGCCTTGCTCCTGCTATTAAGGTTACTTTCATTCCTTGATAATTAAAGTTGCAGTGTAATATTTCCTCTATCGCTATTGCCTATGCAACAGCCTCCTCAATGAATTCTATAACTTTTGATAAGACTGGATTGTGATCTTTATCGGTTGGAAAAGTTTTCTACCTTTTAATATATATCCTCTTTGGTATCTATCATAGTCAAACGGCCGGCATTTTCCAAATACGTAACAACAGCCCCTTTTTTACCTCCCAAAGTACTAGACGCAAGTGCAGTTAAAGCTGCTGCTTCCCTCATCATAGTTTCTCCACCGCAAACAAACCAAATCAGAATTCCAAATTAGGTTCAGTCTGCCCAGCCGGAATGATCAATTGACCACTATCAGATTGTTTTGACCATTTTTCCCTAATATTTCAGCTTGCTGGCTTATGCGAGGCAGAATAACACATGTGGTGAATTGTCCAATCGATCCAGATCTTTTTGTTATCGCTAACAGATGGTTTTTGCTTGTTCATGTAGCTTTGATTATAATTCAGTTAATTACGCTACGCATAACCTTTTTTGTAAAATCCGGCCACGTCCTTTGGTAAAGCATGCCAATATTGATCGGCATACTGCACTTCTATATACTTCAACAAATTCAA
>JBPCUG010000301.1:0-14732 GCA_051011275.1 Cyclobacteriaceae bacterium
AGTTGTTTGATGATCTCGATATTACGTTTCAGGATGCTGATGTAGAAGACCTGCAATTTAGAATTGCCGACCTTCGTGAATCTGCAAGAACAGGGTTGGACGAAGTGGTTCCAGCAGACCCTATCGCCACCGATGAGCAACGAGCTGAGCTTTTGTTCTTTCTAGGCTGGGGCAAGCTATTGGCTGGCGAATTATTTGTGGCCTTACCTGAGGTAGGGGCTGGAGTGCCATTGGCACCTACTGAGAATTTGCAATCTGCAGTTCAGGATTTCCTGGCTGCTGAAGCCATTGCGCCTGACAATGCGGGGTACAAACTAGCCCTTGCCCGAGCCTACTACTATTTAGGTGATCAGGCTAATGCTGTTCAAAAAGCTCAGGAGGCACTAACTGCAGACCCAGCATTTACCCGGAATGTACAATTCGATGGGGTCAACCAACCGGATAATGACTTCGCGGATGCATTGTTTGACAGAGGTAATTTTGATGACCTGCAACCTTTGCCTAGGCTAGACTTCCTAGATCCTAAGTATTTTGTTTCGGGAACTGACGAGAGCCCTGTATATATTCAAAAGGCTGAGGAGGCTCATATGATCATCGCAGAGGGTAGTCTGGCAGATGGCGACCTTTCGGGCGCCCAAGCCGCTATGCTTAACCTGGTTGGTCTGGTAAACTCGAGATCTACAGCAACCTTTAGTGATGCGGTTGAAGATCGCGAAGATAGACCTGCGTCTCCAAGTGTCATGGTGCAAGCCAGTGCAGCTGACCCTTTGATCGGGGGCTTGGTATTGGATAGACAAGCTGGCAATGTTACGATCCCTGTTATATCAGGTACATCTGTGACAGATGCACAAGTGAATGCTCTAGCTGATGTCATAGCAGCATTGGAGCTTCTGTATCTAATGAGACAAGAGGTATTCATAGCCGAAGGTCGTCGTTTTGTGGATATGGGTATTAAAATACCTATTCATGAAAATGAAATGCTCCTAAATTCAAGCGTCGAAGCATCGCATTTAGAGCCTTTCATTCCATCATTTATGCCCTCGGACCTAGATGGATTTACGTTTGACGAAGGTGCTGGCACAGTGACCATAACAGTGAATATGAATAAAGTATTGGTAGATAACAGAACGGACACCTCAGTAGTACCATTCTTTTAATCTGAAGTATTAAACAGGTTTTGGGAGGCAAACTTAGGTTTGCCTCCTTTTTTTTATAGTAATCCCAGAGTCAAGTATTAATACTTTTCTGTGCCCGTTTATGGCAAGATCGATATCTTTATAGTCGATTTTAAACTAGGGGATTGATTAATCTTAAAAAAGCCGGGCTCAAATACTTCTTACCTTTGCTACTAGTGCTTGTCGCAATTGGCTGCAAAACCCGTCAATCTGAAATCAGCTCTGCGAATTATCAGGCTAGAGCACAAACTGCTCTTGGTAGTGGATTGTTATACGAAATGAATGCGGATTCAACTATGGTCCTTTGCCAAAAAGTTACATCGTCAGCCAGCGAAGCACATCGGCAGAACGTTAAGTATTTGGTAATAAACCTTCAGGAGGATTCCGTAATCCATCAAGCTGAGATACAAAATGGTACAGTAGCGTGGTATAATAATACCCAACTTAAGGTGAGGAATTATCTTGGTTATCCAGCTGTTAATAACGAAGGCTTGTATATTTTTGACCTGCTAAAGAAGAAACGCACTAAGCTACCTGTCGATAAGGAGTAGTTACAAGCATCAAGGGCTCACAGTATGAAAAGAATCCTATTCTTAGTTTCTGCATTTATTTTGTGTGCGGTTGGTTTAATTCAATTCGACCAATTTACTGCTGATCTCAAGAGGGACAAAGTGGCATATACTCCGGAGCAACTTTGGCAAGAATATTATCAGGAGAAGGCTCTTCTTAAAAATGACCCGGCATACAATAAGGCTGATCAGCCGGAAAAATTCGCCGAATACCACCAACTTATCCGAACTAGATCAGGGCAAAGTAAACCTGGATATAAAGTAAACTACCGGGTCAAAGCGCTGCAGCAGGCACAAGAAAGAAAATCCAAGTTGCCAAATGCCAGGAGCCAACACCTTAATTTTATTGAACGAGGGCCGGGAAACGTACCGGGTCGTACGCGTGCGGTTGCTGCATTTCCAGCTTCCGTAGATCCCGATAGCGATACCTGGCTTGCTGGAAGTGTCGGCGGGGGTATTTGGAAAACTACCAATGCGGGGACAAGTTGGACCAATACCACAGAGGACTTACCCAACTTAGCGATTACCAGCATTGCTATTTGTGAATCGAACCCAAACGTAGTATACGCCGGCACTGGAGAGGGGTGGTCGGGCACTCAGATAATCGGTGTGATTGGAGATGGTATCTTGAAATCTACGGACGGAGGAGACAGCTGGACGCAGTTGGTCAATACCACTGGCAATGAAGATTTTCAAAATGTAAACAGAGTAATTGTAAATCCTGACAATCCAAACGTAGTACTTGCATGTAGCAGCAACGACGCCTTGTTTGGAACCGGGTTCGACTCCGGCATCTTCAAATCGACTGATGGAGGGAGCAACTGGGCAAGGGTATATACGGGAAATCAATGGGTGCAGCAGTTGGTGGCAGCACCAGGTGATTTCGATGTAATCTTTGCGACGCTTTCCGGAAGTGGAGTACTAAAATCCACAGACCAAGGTCAAACATGGACAAACTCCAGTAACGGAATAGTCCCTGGAGGTCGTATTGAACTCGCAATTGCCCCAACTGATCCATCAAGATTATATGCCTCAGTAGTAGGAACACAAAGTGGTAACGAATCAGATCTTTATGTATCCTCTGATGCCGGGACTGTATGGTCTCTACTAGTGGAAGAGGATAACGGAGAAAACTTTGATCATTTGGGGGGTCAGGGAGGCTATGATAACACTATTGCAGTCAATCCTTTTGACGAAGATGTAGTGTACTTTGGTGGTGTAAATCTTTTTAAAATGACCCTAAAGCCAGGAGAAGCGCTCGGCGATAGAACTGTCTTAGGAGTGGAGTTAATCGACACAGAACCATTCGTGGATTTTGTTAATTTCGATTCTGGCGAGTTTTTCGAAAACAAATTAGCTACTGGCAATGCACCTGAAAGTGAGTTTGTTTCTATTGAGATACGCTTTGGCCCGGGGATCAGCCAAAAGGCACATCGCTTTACCGTTCCAACGGATGGGGGTAGTAACGGGGATGGCGGTCCAGGAGTACCAGACGCCGATTATATTTACGAGGATTATGTGGATGTTCCCTTTCAAGTATGGGACATTGATAATAACCGTCAGCTAATGGCTTCCTTTAGGGATCAACAACGGGATGGATTGTACAATTTGATAGAGAGAAAAACTGATGGACCTGCAACAACCCACAGTCGCGAATACTTGTTTGTAAATGCTGTTGACTACGCTGAAACACCCGCCCCAAGCTTAGCCCAGAAAGGGGGGCAGGCTCAAAGCCAGTTGTATTTTATGTGGCCGACATTGAGGGAAGGAGCAACCTGGAATCCATCCAATCTCCCTAACTCCAAGATCGCAATCAATTATGGGGCTATAAAGAAAAGGTTCAGAGCCACGGAAAACATATCCGATGCTTACAATAACTTTGATGGGAAGAATAGCTATTCGCAAGGAATAGGTACCACTGACCCAGCTCAGTTTGGGTTCCATCCTGACCATCACAATCTTATTATGATACCAGTGAATAGCGCTGCTAAGACATTCAAAATTCTGAATTCAAATGATGGTGGGGTTTATGTAACCGGCGGATCTAATAATCCAGGTGTTATTGATAATAGCTGGAAGTTCTCCAATGGAGGCTATAATACCAGCCAGTTCTACGGCGCCGATAAAAAGCCGGGGTCAAACGAATATATAGGTGGAATGCAGGACAATGGCACGTTTAGGTCTCCCAGCAACATTGATCCTGGGGCATCCACCTTTTATACCAGGCAGTTAAGCGGTGACGGGTTTGGAGTTGCCTGGCATGCCTTGGACCCGAATAGAATAATTGGCTCCACCCAGTACAATGGATTCAGGAGCACTAAGGATGGTGGCGCCAGCTGGCAATCAGCCCAAACCGGATTAGAGGATAATGATGCAGATACAGCCCCTTTTATAACCAGGCTGTCTTATTCCAAGAAAAACCCTAGCGTTTTATTTGCCGTAGGTGCCTCTGGTGTCTGGAAATCCCCTGATTTCGGCGATAGTTGGAAATCAATTCCGATTACTACCGATTGGGGTTATTGGAACCTCACCAGTGTGTCTATTTCGGAGGCAGACCCCAAAATTGTGTGGGCCGGAAGCGGCATGAACACCTCTACTAAGATACATGTATCAACAAATGGAGGAAATTCATTCAGTTCGGTTAATAATTATACCCAGGTCGAATTGGGGCAGGCATCCGGGCTGGCAACTCATCCCACCGAGGAAAATACGGCTTATGCGTTGTTTTCGTTTGCCAATGCACCAAAGATATTGCGAACCAAGGACCTCGGGCAAAACTGGGAAGACATATCAGGCTTTAATACCAATTCCCAAAGTAGCAATGGATTCCCAGACGTAGCTGTCTTTTCTTTGTTGGTACTACCCAATCAGCCTACTACTATCTGGGCCGGCACTGAAATAGGAATATTTGAGTCCATCGATGATGGCGCTTCATGGTCGTTGTTGGACGATTTTATTAATGTTTCAGTTTGGCAAATGAAAGCCATGGACGATCAAATTATTATTGCCACTCATGGCCGTGGTATTTGGTCTGTAGCCATAGACGGGATGAAATGGCCGGATCAGATCATAACTGGGTTTCCAGATCCAAATCCGGATGTGAAACTTGGAATAAAAATATACCCAAACCCTGTGATCAAGCGAGCGACTTTTCGTTATACTGTCCCAGTCAGCACTCGGGTTCATTTCGAGATCATAAGTTCAGATGGAAAACTAGTAGAGTCCCTGGATTTTGGGTTGCAAAAAAAAGGCGAAAAAACTATCGTATGGCAACGAAAATCCCATGCTAGCGGGGTGTATTTCGTGAGACTGATAACAGATGTCGGCCAGCGGGCTGGCAAAATAGTCCTTGAATAGCAAATTATTGGTATCAGTTCATAAGTTTCCGCATTCCGTTTTTAAGAACCGACCCCCCTTTTGAAGTGGTATCTAATGCATTGTATTATAAGTCGCGTTTTCTAGTTCTAAACTCATTTCAGTCCTGACTAACCTATTTTGCGGTACTAAAAATGGAAAAATAACCTAACTGTCGGCTGAATTACCTTTTATTTCATTCGTGATTAGGCCAAAAAACCATCGAAAAATGGGCATATCGCGCTTATTTTGAAATAAAATACCGAATTTCCTACATCTGTAGTGTTTCCCCCAAAAAGCGTTAAAAAATCAAATTTTTGCTTCCATTTCCATGGTTTATCCACTAGTTTTGTGGACTATTCTCAAAAAGCTAATGTCGGCTTTGTAAACATTTATTAACCAAAATTATCCAATATGATTAGGATTCTACTACTAAACCTTCTTTTGGTGTTTGCTTTTGTTTTTGAATCGCAAGCACAGGAGCGTTCAGTTTCTGGGAAAGTCACCGAGCAAGGTGCAGGTCTACCAGCAGTGAACGTTGTCGTTAAGGGTACCACTACAGGTACTACTACAGATTTGGATGGTAACTACAAGATTACTGTTCCATCTTCCGAGTCCATTCTTGTGTTTTCATCAATCGGATTTCTCAATCAAGAAATTGTGGTGGGGGCTCAGTCGGTTGTTGATATAAGTCTGGTTTCTGACGTCACCACATTATCCGAAGTGGTCGTGACCGCTGTAGGAATCGAGCAAAACAAAGCGAACCTAGGTTATTCAGTTCAAAACTTAGAGGGAGACCAAGTTGTAAATGCTCGTGAACCAAGCCTTTTGAACGCACTTAGCTCAAAAGTTGCTGGCGTCCAGGTTGTAAGCTCTTCTGGATCACCAGGGGCTTCAACTAATATCAGGATCAGAGGTAATACCTCCATTGGCCGCTCTAACTCACCTCTGTTTGTAGTGGATGGTGTGCCGATTGATAACTCATCAGGAGGGCAAGGAAATGGAACTGGTGGCGTAGACAACTCCTCCAGAGCAATTGACATCAACCCTAATGATGTAGAATCTTTGACTGTACTGAAAGGTGCTGCAGCAACCGCGTTATATGGGATCAGGGCTGCTAATGGTGCTATTATCATTACTACTAAAAAAGGAGTAAAAGGCGCTCCGAAGATTACCTACTCAACATCTTACGTTATCGACGAGGTAAACAAAATGTTTGACTTCCAAACGGAGTATGCTCAGGGCAGGTCAGTAGGAGGTGTTCCTACATGGAGAGGCGCAGAAACAAGCGAAGGATTTAGTTGGGGTCCAGCTATTTCTGATCTCGAGTATGACGGTTCAGAGTACGCATACGACAGGAACGGCCGTCTTGTGCCTACTGGTTCTGGAAATGGTACTCCAGCCAGAGGATTTGACAATGTCAACAATTTCTTTGTAAAAGGTTATACCTGGGATAACAACCTTTCAGTATCAGGAGGTAGTGATAAAACCACCTATTATATGTCGCTTGGTAGATTGAAGTCCTCCGGTATTGTTCCTAATTCAGACTGGACCAGAACCTCAATTAAGACCACAGTCCAGTCCGAATTGACTGACAAATTGACTACTGGGATATCTGCGACTTATAGCAATACAGGAGGTAGTAGAATGCAGCGAGGTTCTAACATTTCAGGCTTGGCTTTGGGACTGTACCGTACTTCCCCGAGTTTTGACAACGGAAATGGATTGACTGGACAAGCAGCAGCAGACAGCCCCGATGCATATGAATTACCTGATGGGACTCAAAGGAGTTACCGCGCCGGTATTTACGATAGTCCTTATTGGACAATTAACAAAAACGTTTTTGAAGACAACGTTAATCGAGTAATAGGAAATGTAAGCATGTCATACGATATACTTCCATGGGTGAAATTATCTTATAAATTAGGTATTGACCACTATACAGATAGAACCAAAGGTGGACTGGACGTGAATTCCGCTTCCGCCAGAACAGGTGCTATTTTCAACGTCGGTATCAACAGTACTGATCTAAACTCAGATCTTCTGCTGATCTTTAATAAGGAGATCAGTTCGGATCTGCGGCTTGACGCGATATTGGGTCATAACTACTACACTTATGATTACTATGTTGATGTAACGCAAGGAACTGATTTTGGCGCTCCAGGATTTTTTAATATCTCTAATGCGGCAACAGTTCAATCAACTGAAACTCTGAACCGAAAACAAATACATGGTGTATTTGGTGATATAAAATTAGATTATAAGAACTTCTTGTTTTTAAACCTTACCGCTAGAAATGACTGGTCTTCGACCTTACCGGATAACGCCAATGATTTCTTTTATCCTGGTGTTAGTATGGGTTTTGATCTTACCGAAGCTTTAGGTGTAGGAAATGGTCCTATTTTGTCGTATGCTAAGTTAAGGGCCTCATGGGGACAGGTAGGTAACGATGCGCCATTGTATGCTACTCAGAGTGTATTCGTATCTGCTACTGCTGGAGGAGATGGATTTATCAGTGGTATAGGATTCCCTGCTTTTGGTGTAAATGCTTTTGAAAGAAGTGCTCAAGTAGGTAATAACTTGATCAAACCTGAAACCACAACCACACTAGAATTTGGTGGTGAATTTAAATTCTTCAAAGGCAAGTTAGGTATAGATTATACTTACTATACATCTGAAACTGAAGATCAAATCATCAGTGTTAATATTTCTAATACTACTGGATTTGGTTCGTCAATTCAGAACGCTGGTCTAATTGAGAACACCGGGCATGAGCTAACTCTTTATGGTAACCCAGTAAATACTTCAAGTGGATTTAATTGGGACATTGATGTGAACTTCACTAAATATGAGACCATCGTAAAAGAGTTAGCCGAAGGAATTGAGACTATCTTCTTGGGAGGATTTACTTCCGCTTCATCAAGAGTTGTGGTAGGTGAGCCATATGGCGCCATTTATGGTGATAACTTCCAAAGACAAGATGGTAGGCTAGTAATAGATCCTAGTAATGGCTGGCCTTTGGCCTCAGGAGAAGATAAGGTTTTAGGTAATCCTACTCCCGACTGGATAGCAGGCATCCGTAACACTTTCTCTTACAAAGGAATTACTCTAAGTGCTTTGCTGGACATCCGACAAGGTGGAGATATTTGGAACGGAACCAATGGTATTATCAACTATTTTGGTACCTCACAACTTAGTGCCGACCAAAGGAATATACGAGGACATGTATTTGATGGTGTCATTGACAATGGCGACGGTACTTTCAGAGACAATGATATCCCTGTAGATTTTGCCAATCCAGCTAATGGCATCGGAAGTTATAAATGGGTACGCTACGGATTTGGTGGATTGGTTGAGGAGAATGTTCAGGACGGTTCTTGGGTAAGATTACGTGAGTTGAACCTTTCCTACACGCTTCCTAATTCAATCCTTGAAAATATATCTTTTATTTCAGGTGTTCAAGTTGGTGTGAGCGGACGAAACCTTTGGTTAGAAACCAAATACACTGGTATCGATCCTGAAACCAATCTTACTGGAGCAGGAAATGCTATTGGTTTGGACTACTTCAATATGCCTAACACCAAGAGCTACGGAGTTAATTTGAGAGTGACATTTTAGTCGGTAAGTACAAAAATTAAAGAGATATGAATAAGATAAAACATATAGTTCTATATACAGGAGTGCTAATGCTCTTTGCCGTCGGATGTGAATTTGGCGGGGAGAACTTAGACCCTAACAACCAAACAGATGTTGCATTAAAGAACATTCTGCCAGCTGCCATTACTCAGGCTGCTTACAATCAGGCCGCATCACCGGCTCGTTTGTCTGGAATATTCATGCAGCATTTCTCTGGATTTGACGCTCAGCAGATCGATTACGAAAAGTACATCGTCAATGAAACTACATTGAATAATTTCTGGAACTTCGGTTTGTATACCGGAGTGATGAAAGATGCAGTGGTGATGATTGAGAAAGGACAGTCCGAGGAAGATCCTCAGCCTTACTATGTAGGTATTGGAAAAGTACTAATGGCCAATGCCTTGGGTTATGGAACTTCGGTTTTTGGTGATATGCCTTATTTGGAGGCTTTCCAAGGTGTGGAAAACACTAAGCCAGTTTATGATACTCAAGAGAGTGTTTACAACTCTATTCAGATTTTGTTGGATGAAGCAATAACTGAATTAAGTAAGCCTGCCGTACCTGGTGGACCTGCTGGAGATGATCTCATTTATGGTGGTGATGCTGCTAAATGGATCCTTACTGCGAGGGCTTTAAAGGCCAGGTATTATATGCACCTGACTAAAAGGGATGCCTCAGCGGCTTCTAATGCTTTGGGTCAGATCTCCGGATCTTACACAAGCACTGCAGACCAGTCGGATTTCGTCTTTGACGCGGCAATTGCATTTGCAAATCCGTTGGCATTGTTTGGCGATGGACGGCCTAACACTCTTGTTTTCAATGAAGGCTTTGAAGCAAGATTGGCGGACAACAGCGACCCTAGAAAAGACAAATACACTAAACTGGGTGCCGGGGCATGGTTATTTTACACTGGAGATCCCGCTGATGGATTGTTCTGGGCAAATAACGACTCTCCTATGCCTTTGATCTCATACACCGAGATAAAATTTTTGGAGGCAGAGGCATTGGTTAGAACTGGTGGTACAGGAGCAAATGCAGTGCTGCAAGAAGCGATTGCATCTAATATGGATTATCTGGAAATTGATGCTGCTGATAGGGATGCTTATTTAGGTGGCGTTGCTAACATCGACGGTCTGTCAGAGGCTGATGCTATTAAAGTAATCATAGAGGAAAGCTATGTGGCCCTCTATGGTCAGGCAGAACCTGAAGTGTGGGCAAACTTCCGTAGAACTGGTCATCCGGCAATTACTCCCAACTCATTGGGTGTAAATGCGAATAATCCATCCGGAGTAGTTCCGAGAAGAGTTCCTTATCCTCAAAATGAAAAAACGACTAATGAGGAGATGTTGAATCAGGCTATTTCACGGCAAGGACCGGATTTGGCAGACACTGATGTATGGGCATTTCAATAGTTAGTTGTTTATCAATTTGGAAAAGTTTAAATAAAAAAATTTATGAAATATATTAAGCTAGTAACAATTGTTGCCTTCACTTGGTCATTCCTGGCAGGGTGTGTGGTTGACGATTTAAAGGAAGTAACTCCTGCAGTTCCAGGGGCCAATCTTTATGCTCCAGCAGATATTGCTTTCCTGTTCCAGCAAACTGAAACCGTTTCTTTTGACGTTGAATTGGCTGAAAATCCGGGTGCAACTGTAAGTTCGATCCTTGTAAATAAACAATTGATCACCACCCAAGGCGATTCTCCTGTATCACAATTTACAGTTTCCGGATCAACTATTTCTCAAGCAAAAGATGCTTTGTTTGCGGATGTACCGGTTGGCGGTAATGTGCTTTCTGAAGATGATCTCGAACCTGGCGATGCATGGATTTTCGATTATCAGTTGCAGATGTCCGACGGCCGTGTACTTTCTATACCGTCATCGGGCTCTACAACCGTTACTTTCCAATGTGCGTCCGACCTGGCAGGTTCGTACGACGCGATTGGCTCCGGTAGTACTATATTTGGGACGTTTCCTCCAGGGGCTTTTAATAATACCAGCTGGGATGGTTCCGGAGTAGTGACTTTGACAGAAGTAAGCGCTGGTGTTTATGAAATGGACAAGTCAGCCGGTGATTTCTACATTCAGTACTGGGGAGGTGACCCGGAAGTGGCTACCTTCAGAGATGTTTGTGATGTATACACGATTGATGAAAAGACCGATCAATGGGGTTATTTCTTACGGTTTGACGTAACAAACAACGGAGATGGCACTATTACGGTTGATTGGATTAATGGTTATGATGATAAGGGTACTTATACTCTAACTCCTCAATAACATTTAATACCATATTTCTAACATGAATTAACACAAGGGGGAGCATTGTTTGCTCCCCCTTGTTACTTAGGGGTCCTGCAAAAAGCTCACCAAGTCAACGGATCTTATGCCAATTCAGAAATTTTTCTTGATCACCTTGTTGTGTGGCTTTTGCCTGGAGTTAAGCGCGCAACAATTTGATGAAGTAAGTTTGGCCTCAGGGATTGAACACCGACAGGTTTTTGTTGGTCTCATGGGAGGAGGAGTAGCACTTTTCGACTACGATCTGGACGGTGATATCGACATGTATTTGACAGGGGGCAGCAAACCTGATAAATTATTTAGGAACAATGGACACTTCCTTTTTGAAGATGTCTCGGATAGTAGCGGCATCACTGTAGCTGACAGTGCTAAGACTATGGGAGTTGCGGCCGGTGATTTGAACAATGATGGTTTTCAGGATTTGTTTATTACAACAACTGAGGATTCACGCAATTTGCTGTTACTGAATAATGGTCATGGGGTTTTTAATGAGACCTCATTAGCTGCGGGCATTACCGATTCTGCATTTAGTATATCAGCCACACTAGGGGATTATGACCTTGATGGCTTCCTCGATATTTATGTAGCCAACTATGTAAAGACACCGGCCTTCTTATATGATGCGGTGGGTAATGTGATCGGTTTCGATCCTACCTGCTATCGAAATTTTCTGTATAGGAACAATGGCGATAACACTTTCTCAGAAATCGCCAATATCATTGGCGCAAATGATGAAGGTTGTGGCTTGGCAACCGCGTTTACAGACTTCGATAGCGACTCTGACCCTGATATCTATATTGCGAATGACTTTGGAGAATGGCATGTTCCAAACACACTTTTAGCAAATAGATTCAAACAGGATTCTTTTGAAGATATAAGCTCGCAAAGCGGAGCTGACGGAGCCATTTATGGCATGGGGGTAGCGATTGGCGATTATGATGAAGATGGTGACTTGGATTACTATGTAACTAATTTGGGTCGTAATCTTCTCCTACAGAATTCAGGGAATGGAACCTTTGTTGATGTAACCTCGGAGGCCGGAGTTGAAGATACTTTCGAAGAACCTGGATTTAGTGTTGGCTGGGGGACCGCCTTTTTGGATTATGATAATGACTCCTACTTAGATTTGATAGTTAATAATGGCGAAATACCCACTTTCGATTTCCTAGCAAATGGACCCCTCAATGGCAATAGGCTTTATAGGAATAACCAGGGTATGGGTTTTCAGGATGTAAGTGAAACCAGTGGGTTCAACAGCCCTTGGCGAGGCAGGGGCCTAGCCTACGGTGATTTAGACAATGACGGTGACCTCGATGTCGTATCCACCGTAGTGGAAAGGTATCCAACTAACACTATTCATACCCAAATTTATAAAAACAACACATCGGAGGAAAACAATTGGTTAAAGCTTCAAATGGTTGGTACTAAAAGTAATCGAGATGGTTTTGGAGCCCATATAACTATCTTTTCCAAGGATAGGAAGCTATTGCGGGAAGTCGATGGTGGATCAAGTCACGTGTCCCATAACTCAAGCATTGTACATTTTGGTCTCGGTAAAATCGCCGAAGTTGATAGTGCAATTATTACATGGCCTGGGGGTAATGTTCAGAGACTGGGATCACTAAATGTAAACAGCAGTTATACAATCGCAGAGGAAAGCAGCCATATTGTTTTGGATGGTGCAATATGCACTGAATCGGCAGCGGTCATTAGGTTGGAAGGTGCTATTATTGGCAATGAGTATTTTCTAAAAAACTTGTTAAGTCAGGAAGTAGTATTTGGGCCAGTCTTGTGCGAAGATGGAATTGTAAATTTAACCACAGAAGAATCTATAGATGAAATTGCATATAGCATTTATTCTCACAACCCTGAGCAAGATTATACCTCTATTTTAGATAGTGTGATCGTCAAAAATAAGGATTTTAACGTAGCGATCATTGAAGAAGGGGGCACACTTAAGGCCACTGATGGAACCTCTTTTTTGTGGTACCTCAACGATGAGCGAATGGAGAATACCGACAGGCAAATTACACCAGCTGTTTCTGGTATGTATCGTGTGGAAGCGATTAATGAATACGGTTGCGCCAGCATGTCAGAATCAGTAAACATAGTAATCACCGCGCTCAATGAGAATGAGAATGAGCAGGATCAGGAATTGAAGATCTATCCTAATCCTTCCAATGGAGTCTTTAGGATGCAGTTCGTGCAGGACCACATAAAAGAGATCAAAGCAAATGTCTATGATATGCTAGGGAAAGAGCTACGCCCAAAAATCACAATATATCAAAGCGAAATAGTAGCCGATCTTTCGGCATTCCAACAGGGAGTCTATCTAATCAATATTAATTACGGGGATACAGCTGTAAAAAAGGTCCTGATCAAGAAGTAAATGAGAATCCTCATAACCTTTAGTTTATTAGTATTAACAGAGATAGTCGCTGCTCAGACTTTCCCAGAGGTCGCTGCGGTTTTAGGTATAGATCATCACTATGGATTAGGATCGGCCGGCGGTGGGGTTAGTTTTTATGATTTTAACCAGGATGGATGGGATGACCTAACCTTCGCCTCTCATTCAGGTGATTCCATTTACTTTTTTGAAAATAGGCAGGGTGTGTTTATAAAGGTACCCTCATTTGTGACCAATTTTTGCGAATCCAAGCAGATATTATGGGTTGACTATGACAATGACGGGGATAAGGATCTGTTTGTAAGCTGCTACCTGGCTGCCAATAGGTTGTACAATAATAACGGTAAAATGGTATTTACCGACGTAACTGAACAATCGGGATTACCGTTGTCGTCTGAAAAGACTTTTGGAGTAGCCTGGGCCGACTATGACAATGATGGATGGCTAGATCTATATATTACTAATAAGCCTGAGGGAACCGGGAGCAGTTCCAATCAACTTTACAGAAATGTGGAGAATGGGAGCTTCATAGAGACAACGTCAGTTGCTGGAGTCGCAGATGTTGGCAAAAAACCTTTTAGTGTCTCTTTTCTGGACTATAACAATGATGGTGCTGCAGATATCTATATAGCCCAAGACAAAAAAGCAGTCAATACCTTCCTAGAAAATAACGGGGACGGATCTTATGACGATGTAAGCGTTGATTCAAAAAGTGATCTATCCATGGAAGGTATGTGTGTTGCAGTAGGTGACTATGATAGCGACGGATATCAAGATATTTACATATCTAATATTTCGGAAGGGAATAGGTTATTAAAAAATAATGGAAATGAGACTTTTAGTGAAGTATCTGAAAATACCGGAGTGGCCTATCATGGAATTGGTTGGGGCTCAAATTTTTTAGACTATGACAATGATTGCGATTTGGACCTATATGTAAGCGGATCTCTGGAGGGAAGTGATCAAGTTCCCAGTATTATGTATACAAACAATGGAGCTGGTAACTTCGAAAATACAGATGTCGGGTTTGCCGGAGATACTGTAATAAGTTTTTCAAATGCTATTGGAGATATTGACAATGATGGCTACCCAGATGTGGCGGTGAATAATTTTGATGAGTATCCCTCTATGGTTTGGAGGAATACCGGTGGCACTAACAACTGGATCAAGATTCAATTGCAAGGGGTGCAATCGAATAGAGATGGGATTGGAACATCGATCCGCGCTTATTTTGACAATAGAAATATCATCAGATATACACATTGTGGCATTGGGTTTCTGGCCCAAAATT
>JBPCUG010000302.1:0-3253 GCA_051011275.1 Cyclobacteriaceae bacterium
ACCAAGTTATCCTGGCTTCTGAATTCCAGCGCCATTTTAAGAAATCGCTCCTGATCTTCGGGCATTCGGAACCTGGACGAAAGACCCATCTCCGCTTTTACAGCATCATTGAATCGTACAGGAATACTATTTCGTATTCCACTATACCTCTGCTGGTCTTGTTTCTTATCTTCATCAGATAGAAACTTTACCGTAAGCACCTTCTTAAAAGGTACTGCTTGCCCCCACCATTTCAAGTGGAAGCCTGGTCTTAACTCCGCAATCTGCTTACCTGTCGGATACTGGACCAAATAGCTGTATCCTGGCTCCGAATAAAAAAACAAGCCATTAAAGCAGAGCAGCAAAATACCCAGCAAAATCAACATCAGAGGCAGTCTAAGTCCTGCTTTTGATAAAATCCTAGGGGTAACAGAGCGAACCTTTATCAAAAAGATCAGGGTAAGCCCTAGAAGCAACAACACTATTCCAAAACAAATAATTAATACCGTCATTTTTAATCAAATTTTAAGGTTAAACATAGCGATGCCATCTAACCTTTTGTCATCAATAATATGATCAAAAGTGTCAGTTTGATAATTACTTTTAGAGCTTGCCTTAATGGGGTTTATACCAAACCAAGGTTGCCCGGTTGATAAATGTTGAATGGTAATATTCAATAACCAAGAGATTTATCAATAAGCCAAAATCAGCAATACCCAAAAGGGTGTCATTAATTCCCACTTTTCAATATTCCCAGCTATTTATCAATATAGGACTTGTAAGAAGCTTTGATTGAATAATGAAATGGAATCACGGTCACCTCCTATAGTGACCTCACTCCCATATTATCAAACAAGTGAAACTTGCATCGATTACTTATTTATACGGAATTATATTCCTAATTGTTTCATTAATCAGAATATTATTTTACATATTTAATATATACAGAATATAATTCCAAAATTTGCAGCTGTAGCGAAGACTTGTTCTTTTCTAAGAAAATACGGGCGAACTGGCCTGGAAAAACTGGACGGAAGCTGGAAGGCATTAAATAATAAAAGCCCGGAAAACCGGGCTTTTACCAAACCATCACTTTATTATCCAATAACTGATTGAAAAGAAATTGGGCTCTTTATGTCAATCACCCTCGATAGGTGATCTTTACATTTACTCTATATTCTGTGGTTCCATCTGGCTTCTGCACTAGGCTATGATCTTGTACATAACCGGATTCTATATTGTTCAATGTTCTATGCGCCTTGTTAACAGCAATTTGTGTGGCGTCACTCCATCCCACACAAGATATACCCTCGATCTCTATTTCTTGTTGCAAATCAACCATGCTATTGCAAGGTAATTTGAAATAGGTTTAAAAAACATACCTACAAATACGTATTTTTTTGCCTACCTATTTATGCGTACCAAAAGATGGCTACGGGACTGAAAATTGTCAGAATTGAATTATTGGGTCTATAAATGGTTAATAAAAAGAGGAATTATACTATTCCAGCAGGCCAAGCTTTATTGCATATTTCACCAGACCCACAGAGTTCTTAGCCCCTAGCTGCACCAGTATATTTTTACGATGTGTGTCAACGGTCCGTTTACTTATGTTTAATCGATTAGCAACCTCCTCGCTGGTCATTTCATTTGCTGTGATTAGCTTGAGTATCTCCAATTCCCGTTCCGTTAGATTAACTTTGGGTTCGGCTGGGGCTTGATTTTCAGCTAATACTTTTTTGTTCATAAATGTAGAGAGCAAAGCCTCTGATACATCATGCCCGAAATAGCTACTACCCTGCAGAACGGTAGAAACTGCCTCCAGTAACTTTTCTTTGCCATCGTCCTTAAGTATATAACCCAAAGCCCCTGCTTTCAGCATCTTCATGATATAGCGATCCTCTCGATGCATGGTTAAAGCAAGTATCTTCAATGACGGCTGGTCCCTTACCAATGTGCGTGTGGTTTCTACCCCATCCAATCCCGGCATATTTATATCCATGATTACCAGGTCCACCGGGTTCTTATCAATAAGCTCAAGCACCTCTTGCCCATCACGGGCCTCTCCTACCACCTTGTATCTCTCCTCTTTCTCCAGGATCCGCCGAACTCCTTCTCTAAACATCGGATGGTCATCGGCGATCAGTATCTTAATTTTTGCCATAAGCTGGTCGTTTAGGAATTTCTACTGTAATCAGTGTACCTCGTCCGGCAAGCGCATCAATGTCATAGCTGCCTTTAAGTGAACGTACTCGGCTATCGATATTTTTCAACCCCATGCCACCGTTGCTATGTTGTTTGCTGTCAAAACCGATCCCATCATCCTCCACCATCATTAACACATAGCTCTGATGCTCTATAAGTTTTACGTCAATGCGTCTGGCATTAGCATGTTTCACCGAATTATTAATTAGTTCCTGAGCAATACGATACAGGCCAATCTCCTGGATGTAATCCAATCGTTTGTCTAACCCAAATGATTGAAAGTTAACTAGGGTTGATTGTGTGTTGGAGATATCTTTACACAGATCTTCTAATGTATTAACCAAACCAAAAGTGTCTATGGTGGATGGCTTAAGGTTATGGGAAATACTACGGATCTCATCCATGGCATTGAGAAGCAAATCATTAAGCTTATCAGAAATGATAGAAAGCTCATCATCTTTTCTTATGTGATCAGCCAAGTGGTCGAAATTGAGTTTCACTGCAGAAAGCAGTGACCCCACTCCATCGTGTAATTCCTCAGCAATGCGTTTTCTTTCCAACTCCTGTCCTCTAATCACAGCTAGTTCCGCCTCCACCTCGGCATTTCTTATAGCAGTAAGATCAGAACCGGAACTCAATGTAGCTACCGGCCGACCTTCCTTATCCCGTATAACCGTATTTGACCAGGCCATTATCAATTCCTTACCACTTTTGGTCACCACAAAACTCTCCGTTTGACGCCTTACCTCCCTTTTCTCCTCAATTACATCAACGAAACCAGCTTTCACCTCATCTCTAACTTCTTCCTTTATAATAGTATCGAACCAATTTTTCCCAATTAACTCATCCTCTTTATATTCCAATATTTCACAACCCCGCTTATTGATCATCCTAATATTTTGGTCGGTCCCAATGATCACGAATATAACCTCCGCAATATCTAAATAGGTTTGTGTGGTTTCTTTTTCCTTTTTTACGGCCATCTCCGCTTTCTTGCGTTGAGTAATGTCCCTAATGATAGTCAGAAAAGTGTTTTCTTCTAGGGTTACAATGCGTGCCTCAAAAAAAA
>JBPCUG010000303.1:0-2806 GCA_051011275.1 Cyclobacteriaceae bacterium
ACATAGTGCGTGGGCGATCATCTTGGTACCCATGTGAATCGGCGTATCGAGCTGCATCCAGCCAAATAGAAGCCATCCGTTCTCCATAGGCTGTAGACGCAAGCAAGCGATCTACAACTTCCCCAAATGCACCTTCACTTTCGTCCTTTAAAAAAGCGTCAATTTGTTCAGGGGTTGGAGGCAACCCAGTAAGATCGAAAGAGACCCGTCGCAGCCATTTTTCGCGGCTAGCCGGTGTCTCCGGGGTAAGCCTTTCTTGCTCAAGTCGTGCGAAGATAAAATGGTCAATTTCATTTTTGGTCCAGGCTGTCTTTTTGACTTCTGATAAATTCTCCTTTTCTGGCTGTATAAAAGCCCAATGCGGTTTCCACTCAGCCCCTTGTTCTATCCATTTCCTTATTAGATCAATTTCATAAGCAGTCAAGCTAAGGTTGGACTCCGGCGGGGGCATCATATATTCCGGGTCAGTGCTGGAGATGCGATGTACTAAAGAGCTACTTTTTGAATCACCGGGAACAATGGCAAACCTATTTTCGGCAGTATCTAGCAAGGCCAAAGCCGCCTCTTCAAGATCAAAACGAAGGTCAGCTTTGCGGGCTTCTTCGTCCGGGCCATGGCATTTGAAACAACGGTCGGAAAGGATTGGCTTAATGTGGAAATTAAAATCGACGGTTTGTGGTAGAACCTGATTATCCACAGAGCCTGGTTTGGAGCAGTTTATTAGTGCAGCTAAAGCCAGAATTACTAAAATGGCTGTCCTCCCTCTTATATTACTACTCCAGTTCATTTATTGAATTCCCATAAGCAAATGCACATATAAAATTAGAAGGAATTATTCCCCAAGCTAATATTTTCTAATTTTTTGAAGAGTAATACAATCAGCGATATTTTGTAGCTCCGATTTGCTTTCCTAAACTTGGTTATACTATATTTGCAAACGCTTTTGCGCTGGAGAGGTGGGTGAGTGGCTGAAACCAGCAGTTTGCTAAACTGCCGTACCCTTTATCGGGTACCGGGGGTTCGAATCCCCCTCTCTCCGCAGAATCAGTTCACCGTTCTCGGTTCATAGTTCGCAGTTTATTAGCTAAAACTAAGAACTAAAAACAGATTCGGGGCGCAGTGCCCACCTTCACTATTTGGAGCTACGGCGGGGAAAACAGCGCGGAAAGTAAAATAGCTGTAAACTTAGAACTGAAAACTAAGAATTGTTTCGGGGTGTAGCGCAGTCCGGTTAGCGCACCTGCTTTGGGAGCAGGGGGCCGCAGGTTCGAATCCTGCCACCCCGACTTTTAAGACTTCAAAAGTCGTCAAAACCCTCTAAATTTAATGTCTAGGGGTTTTTGTTTTTGGCACCCCCCTAAAATATTCAAGTTTTTTCAGTGTTTTGGTGAAGAATCAGGTGAGTCCTTTTTATATTCGTATTAGGCTCAGAATTCAAATTAACTGATTGCTAGTCAGTCATTTAGTTTCATTTGTGTGGGAAACTGGTAAAAAAGCACCTAAAAAGGTGAGGAATTTAAAACCAATTCTCATGAAACAAAAGAAACACATTTAGCACAAAATTCCTTCTCAGAGCCTCAAATCGCACAAAATGGGGCTGGATCTACTGCCGGATCATCGTCAAAGGTTCTCGGGCTGAATTTTCTACCCAAAAAAAAACTTACAAAGAACTCTGGAAAATGCACTTCAACTTAGTGAGTTGCATTCTGTAGTTACTCCAGCAAATTGGAAACAAAATGAAGATGTTATAATAGACCCGTCAATGCCAGATGACGAGCTTCAAGGTAGCTTTCCCAATGATTATAAATAAATTACCCCATATCTGAGGTTTACTAAGCAACCTCAATAGCTTTCTTGCTAAGCATTACACCATATCAATTGGTTTGAATTGCTAATTCATTTCAATAGCCTTTAAATAAACGTGCGTTTTAATTAACTTCTCGTTAACACGTTTACCGATACGACCGTTTAATTAAACAATGCTAGTTCTTATCAGTGACGCCCTAAACGAACATGAGCATGGTAGAGGTTAACACATAGACATCTTGTGTGTTCCATGCAATATTCCGAAATTATTGACAGTAGCTACTATGATAGTCACGGAATTGGCAAATCAATCTAGAGGAGGTAATACATGGCAAAATATCGTAATGAACTTCTGAATCTTTTGGCCGTCCCACCTGAGGAGACTTTCAACGGCACATGGCCTTTCCAAGCCCGCTACACCGAGGCGCCGGATTTTCGAATGCACTACGTGGATGAGGGCAAAGGTGAAACGGTTCTAGCCCTTCACGGCGAGCCAACCTGGGGATACCTGTTTAGGAACCTCATCAAGGTCCTTTTGCCGAGATATAGAGTTATTGCATCCGACCATATGGGTTTTGGAAAAAGCGAGACACCCCAGGATAGGAACTATTTCCTCCAGGACCACATCGATAACCTGGAACGTTTTGTTTTGGATCTTAATCTTAGAGACATCACCTTAATCATGCACGATTTTGGCGGACCAGCAGGTATTGGCCTGGCCATTCGTCACCCCGATCGCATTAAGCGGATCATCAGTACCAACGGGCCCACTCCACTGAGTCAACCAGGTCTTGGTGAAGCTCTGGCAAAAAACGGCGCTACTTCGCCGTGGTTTAGTTGGATTGCTAAGGCTTATTCAGACGGCACCCTCGAACAGGTTCTCGGGCAGCTCGACTTCAACATTCTCAGCACGCTCAAAATCAACGGCTTCGAGCGCACTGAGGTGATCACGGATACTTGGCTGCGCGCTTATCGTGCCCCGTTCAAGGCTCCGGAGTAT
>JBPCUG010000304.1:0-7214 GCA_051011275.1 Cyclobacteriaceae bacterium
TCCTTAAACCATGCGATTGAAGTTGCTGCCCAGGTAGCTCCTACTGATATGACTGTGCTGATTACGGGGGAGAGTGGCAGTGGCAAGGAATCATTCTCCAAAATCATCCATCAGTTGAGCCGACGCAAACACGGAAAGTTTATTGCAATTAACTGCGGCGCTATACCTGAGGGCACTATTGATTCAGAGTTATTTGGTCACGAAAAAGGTTCCTTTACTGGCGCTCATGAAGCCCGTAAAGGATACTTCGAAGTGACCAATGGCGGCACTATTTTTCTCGATGAGATCGGCGAGATGCCTTTGGGTACGCAAGCCAGGCTTTTACGCGTTTTAGAAAATGGGGAGTTTATAAAAGTAGGTTCTTCAAAAGTTCTGAAAACAGATGTTAGAGTTGTGGCAGCTACCAATGCCGACCTCCAGGAAGCAGTGGCGGCTGGAAAATTTAGGGAGGATCTTTATTATCGATTAAGTACTGTTCCCATATTTGTACCGCCCCTAAGGGATCGCGGTGAAGACATTATTTTATTGTTTAGAAAGTTTGCTGCAGACTTCTCAGAAAAATATCGGGTGAAGCCCATACAACTGAGCGAATCGGCCAGACAGCTCCTCTTGAAGTTTAGATTCCCAGGAAATATCAGGCAATTGAAAAATTTGGCAGAACAAATTTCCGTATTGGAGATGCAACGTGAACTCGACGGCGAGAGGCTAGCTAAATACTTGCCAGCAGAAAGTCGTTCGATCCCGGCTCTTTATAGACCATTGGAAAAGGACCACCCAAGTTTCTCGGAGCGGGATATTCTTTATAAGGTTCTGTTTGATATGAAGAAAGACATGAATGAATTGAAGAAGTTGGTTCTTGAACTTCTTCAGTCAGGCACTAATGAAAATCAATTGCTTGAAAAACATCAAGGTCTTTTCCGCAGTATAGAGGAGACTCCGGCGGAGGCAAACAGTAACGCGGTGCTAATAGCAAGGGAAGAGCCTATTGACAATACCTTGGAAATAACTTCGTTGTCAAATGAAGACAAACACGATCGCGATATTCAGGACATATCCCACGAAATGGAGTTTGATGATTCCCTCTCGATCGAGAAAAAGGAACGGGAGTTAATAATTAAAGCCCTACGGAAGAATAACAACAAACGAAAATATGCCGCCAAGGATCTTGGCATTTCAGAAAGGACATTGTACCGGAAAATTAAGCAATATGAGATCGATGATTAGTTTCAAGGGCTGGGTTAGAAGTATGTTGCTAAGTGCTACCTTGCTAATGGTAGTTTGCAGTTGTGGCGTATACTCTTTTACCGGTGTTAATACCACTGCTGAGACTGTATCAATTCAAAATTTTTTTAACGACACCGGTGAGGGTCCAGCCGACTTAAGTCAAAGGTTTACCGAGGAGTTAAGAGATTATTTCCAACAAAATACCAACCTCACTTTAGTTGATGTAGACGGCGATCTCCAGATCGAGGGAAGCATTACCAGCTACAATACCAGACCGGTTGCCCCCACAGCGGCAAGAAGCGACCAGGTTGCCGATGTAGCCGGACTCACCAGACTTACGATTCAGATAAGCGTCGACTATGTAAATACTGAAAATGAAGAATTAGATTTTAACCGGGGCTTTTCCTTTTATGAAGATTACGACTCCAGAAGTTCCACTCTTTCCGCCGAAGAGGACCGATTGATCGAAGTGATTTTTGACCAGGTAGTATTTGATATTTTCAACGCCACTGTGGCTGATTGGTAATTTTTAGTATCTTTAATATTGAAACATATGGTGAGCGATCCCAACTGAATCCCGGATGAATAAAATAAAATTTCTTAATTTTCTTAACCATCCTGAATCCATATCGGAGGCTGATCTACCAAAGCTTGAGGCATTGGCTGAGCAATTCCCTTACAGTCAAGTTATTCATATTTTAGTAGCTAAAGGCAGGCACAATTTAGGATTAGAAACATTCAGACTTGGGCTTCACAAAGCAGCTCTGTCGGCGAATAACCGCGATCTTTTAAGAAAGCTCATCGAAGATGTAAAGGTTTCCAATATCATCCCTCCTTTGGAAGCTGAAGTGACATCACCACCTGAGGCAGCCTCTCCCAGCGAGTTGTTGGAAGAAACAATTCTCTCATCTGAGGAGGCTACCACTGAGCCAGTTGATGAAAATGATGAAACAGCTTCTGAAGTTAATGCACATCATGAAGATCCTCTTGAGGCAGAAGTTGTTTCAAATGTGGAGACCGAAGATGTCAAGAAGGAAACTCAAGATCTTCCTGAACTCGATCAGCCGGAGAAGCCAGACTTGGAGGTTGAGGCAGATGCTAATCTAAGCAAGCCGGATGAAGTCGGGGATGAGGCTCCGGAAAAGCTGGAAGAACCTCCTATTGAAGATCAAGAGACCTCAGAGGAAAACGGTATCCATAGTGAGTTAATGGCCAATTTAGAGAGGCTAAAGCAACAGCGCGAGAAACTGGACAAAGAAAAGGAAGAAGAAGCTTCAGGAGATCCAACTAGTGAGGAAATCGATAATAAGTTTGATTCGGGAGATGATGAAACTCCGATCAGCGATGTCGATAATCAGGAGGAACCTATTGAAGAGAACGAGCTGGTTTTCGATCCGCCGGTGCAGGAACTGACCGAAGCCTCACTAACTGCAGAGAATCATCCGGATAAATTTGAAGAGCCAGTTGAGAGTGATATCACTGAGCAGCAAAAATCACAAATGGAGATAATCGACAGCTTTATCAAAAATTCTCCGGTACTATCCAAACCTAATCTTAGTGCTGATTCTGAGGCAACCAGCCAGACAGACCTTTCGGTCAAAAGCGCCAAGTTTCACCAAGATTTCGTCTCAGAAAACCTGGCTACCATATTGATAAAGCAAGGAAAACGAAAGGATGCTGTAGGAATTTATAAAAAACTGATGGTGAAATTTCCCAAAAAAAAGGGTTACTTTGCAGATCAAATTGAAAGTTTAAATACCAAATAAGATGTTATTTATTGTCGTAGCCAGTGTAATTGTTTGTGCTTTATTGGTTTTGATCATTTTGGCTCAAAATTCAAAAGGCGGTGGACTATCAAGCCAGTTTGGCGGATCTTCAACCAGTCAAATCATTGGCGTAAAGAAAACAGGAGACTTGTTGGAAAGGCTCACTTGGGGATTTTTTATTGTTCTTCTGGCCTTAACACTTTCCAGCAACTTAATTGTTGGTAAAAACGCTTCAGCTGTTCAAGAACAAGGTAGTAGTAACATTGAAACCGCCGCAGAAAAGAAAAGCCTTCAGCAGAACTTCCCTGTTCCTGTTGTACCAACAGATACCACAACCTCTAATTAAGTATTCCTCAGGCGCTGGTGTGATTCATATACTTCACTAGTAGCCGCTTTGCAATGGGCATGATAGTCGCTTCAAAGGGTAACTTGTGCTTCACATTAATCAAATAAGTCGCCGGATTGGGCATAGACTTGTACTTTTTGATCAATTGCAACTTCATACTTTCGAAAGTAACACCTATCTGCTTGCGAAAGGACTCTAGATGATCCAAATGAATTCCCTGGTATTTTTCTTGAGCACTTTCAAAAACCGATATCTGGTATTGAAATACTTTGGTACTCTTTTTATGTTGCCTGTGGATCATTAGATATCCTTCATTAGAATATAAGGGGCAGATACCAATTGGCTCCAGATCAAGCTTTTCCTCAGCAAATTCATACAGCTCTTTGCCTTCTTTAAGCGCTTGCTTTAATTCCGGGATCGCAAAGGTCACGATACTTTCAATTTCTTTCATCAAAGTATCATCTTTGATCATTTTCTCATAATGAAGCTTTAGTTTATCTAAATCAGCTTTCTTGATCTCTTTGGGAAAGTTCTCCTGCAGCAACTCCTTATTCTGTTTTATTGAAAGCAAATTTCGGTAGTGAAAGACCAAATCTCCCAGATGTGGATATAACCGCTGCTCGCCAAAATGAGCTTTTACATTTTGTAAATAACCAAGAAGTATGTACTTCTTGTACTCAAAATCAACCCACCCATGAGTGAGCCAGTCCCTTTGCAGTGCTTCCATATACCTGTTTTGCTAATAACTTACTAACAAGGTAACGAGGCAATCCGTTCTTTTCAAGGAATTTCTACATCGCTGCTTACAATGTAATATTCGCGATTCTGTTAAGCAAAAGGCCTTTTTCGTTGATTTTTGACCATGTTACAGAAGAATGCCATATAGCACTGCAATAATGTCAGTTCTTTTTAACCCAAAATGTTTCATTTCACTGCAAAAATCGGTAAAATTGGCGCTCTTTTATTGTATTTAGCTGACAATAGTCGGTTGGCATAGGAAATGCTAACAAGGTATTGTTTCGAAATCATTTTAAATAACACAACTAACGTAACCATAATGTCAAAATTAAAAATCAAACCACTAGCTGACCGAGTATTGGTCGAGCCTGCAGCGGCTGAAGAAAAAACAGCCTCAGGTATTATTATCCCTGACACCGCCAAAGAGAAACCTCAAAAAGGCTCAGTAGTAGCAGTAGGTGGTGGCACAAAAGATCAGCCAATTGAAGTTAAAGTAGGTGACAAGGTTTTGTATGGAAAATACTCCGGAACCGAACTTACCATCGATGGCAAGGACTATTTAATGATGAAACAGTCCGATATACTTGCTACCGTTTAGTCTTAATTCACTAATTTTTAAATTCCAGAAAAATGTCTAAGAATATTATTTTTGATTCTTCTGCCCGAAACGAACTAAAACAGGGCGTAGATAAATTAGCCGAAGCAGTGAAGGTTACATTAGGTCCTAAAGGAAGAAATGTAATTCTTGATAAAAAATTTGGCGCTCCTAGTTTCACCAAAGATGGTGTCTCCGTAGCAAAGGAAATAGAACTTAAAGACCCCATTGAAAATATGGGTGCTCAATTGGTAAAGGAAGTAGCGTCTAAAACCGCGGATGATGCCGGTGACGGTACCACCACAGCTACCGTTTTGGCTCAATCGATTTTCACCCACGGGATTAAAAACGTGGCTGCTGGTGCAAACCCTATGGATCTAAAGAGAGGTGTTGAAGCTGCAGTTCAGGCGGTTGTGGCCAATCTCCACAAACAATCTAAAAAGATCAACCAGTCGGATGAGGTGGCTCAAGTAGGTACTATATCTGCTAATAATGACCACGAGATCGGTAGCATGATTGCTAACGCTATGGACAAAGTAGGTAAAGATGGTGTGATTACTGTTGAAGAGGCTAAAGGAACCGAAACTGAAGTTAGGACAGTAGAAGGAATGCAGTTTGATCGCGGCTATTTATCACCATATTTTGTTACCAACACCGACAAAATGGAAGCTGAGATGGAAAGCCCATACATCTTAATATATGACAAGAAGATCTCTTCTATGAAGGAGTTGCTTCCGGTACTTGAAGCTGTTGCTCAAACTGGCAAGCCCATGGTGATCATTGCTGAAGATGTAGATGGAGAAGCACTGGCTACTTTGGTGGTAAACAAGATAAGAGGTTCGCTAAAAATAGCGGCAGTAAAAGCGCCAGGTTTTGGTGACCGACGTAAAGCCATGCTTGAGGACATCGCCATTTTGACAGGGGGTACAGTAATCTCTGAAGAACGTGGATATAAACTTGAAGGCGCTACTCTGGAGTATTTAGGTACTGCCGATAAGGTAAATATTGACAAAGACAATACCACAATTGTAAATGGTGCCGGTAAGAAATCTGATATCACTGCTCGAATCAATCAAATAAAATCTCAGATTGAGGCAACTACCTCGGACTACGATCGTGAGAAGCTGCAAGAAAGACTGGCAAAGCTTTCCGGTGGAGTAGCTATCCTTTATATAGGTGCAGCTACTGAAGTTGAGATGAAAGAAAAGAAAGATAGAGTTGACGACGCTCTACACGCTACTCGTGCTGCTGTGCAAGAGGGAGTAGTTGCCGGTGGTGGTGTCGCCCTTATTAGAGCAGCAAAATCACTAGATAAGGTCGAAGTGCAAAATTTGGATCAAGAGACCGGTTTAAAAATTGTAAAAGCTGCTCTGGAATCTCCATTGCGCACCATTGTAGATAATGCTGGTGGTGAAGCTTCTGTGGTAGTTCAGAAAGTGAAAGACGGCAAAGCTGATTTTGGTTATAACGCTGCAAAAGACAAATATGAGAATATGTTTAAAGCTGGCGTCATAGATCCCACCAAGGTAACTAGATTGGCCCTCGAAAATGCTGCTTCTATCGCTTCTTTGCTTTTAACTACTGAGTGCGTAGTAGCTGATGAGCCGGAAGAAGAGAAAGCAATGCCTCCAATGCCTCCAGGTGGTGGTATGGGTGGAATGATGTAAGAATCATTTAATTCCTAAAATACAAAGCCCTGCCGAATCTGATTTCGGTGGGGCTTTATTCTGTAAATTTCTTAGATTTCTTGGTAGCCCTATCATATATTTACCGCAACCAACACCTTTTTGTCCAATGAAACCTGAGGAAGAAATTAAGTCCTACGGTCATTTTTTGCTATTTCTTTTCATCCATGCGGCTTACATCGATCTGGATTTACACAAGAAGGAGATCAAGTATATCCTGGATCAAATGAAGGCCCTTTTTAAGCCAGATGAAGATATTTACGACATCTTTCTGGAAATCAAGGATGAGTACCAGGAATTATCCACCCAAGCTGTGGAAAAGGTTATCAAATTTAATCTAGCAAAGTTTATCGGGAGTAAGCAATCTCAGCAGTACAAAAATATGATGAAATTCCTGAACGAGGTGATCAAAGCAGATGGAGTGATCCAGCGGTCAGAATTAAAAATGATGGTTACTTTAAAGAATTGGCTGGAGCAAGAAATAGCCGATTAAGACTCCTTAATCATTACCATTTCGATGGGCAGCTTGATAATCTCCTTGAAATCCTCGCCAGATTCTTGCATATCTTCATCCTCCTCTTCATAGCACCATTTCACTTCAACTTCATGGGTTTTGTGGAGTTGTTCCAGACGACGTAGAATCTCTACTAGGCACTTAGAAGAGCTAGTGTTAAAGTATTCAAGCTTGATAACTAGTTGGGTTTTGTCGTTGGGTTCAGTAATGTATTGATCCAACCAACTTATTACCGGCTTATAAAACTCAATCGAGTTTTCTGGAATAGATCTCCCTGATATCTCAAAACGCCCAGCGCTTTTATCAAAAATCAGTTTAGGAGTTTTGGGAGTTGGTTCTAACTGAA
>JBPCUG010000305.1:0-3314 GCA_051011275.1 Cyclobacteriaceae bacterium
TGAAAGGGCTGACTATACCAACCGACTTTTTAATATTTTGGCCCAATTAGTACCTGAAAATGTTGGAGGAGGGATTTCCACGTCGCCTTTAAGTTACAAGCACTGGCATTCTACCATTGCCCAAAAGCAAAAGGTGTATCAAAAATCCACTGAGCATCTTGCGCAGGTGGTAGCAGAATTGATTAAAATAAAAGAAGCTACTAGCATATCGATGCATCTGGATATTGAGCCTGAGCCAGATGGAATGTTGGAAAACAGTAGCGAAGTACTAGACTATTTCTCGCAATGGCTTTTACCAGTTGGTACCAAGCATCTGCAGGAGGGTTTGGGTATTTCCATACAACAGGCTGAGGCGGCGGTCCGGGAACATATCCAACTGTGCTATGATGTTTGCCACTTTGCAGTAGCCTATGAGGATCACCAAGAAGCTATTGACCGCTTTGCGGAAGAGGGCTGGCAAATTGGAAAGATCCAGATCAGCGCGGCATTGAAAGCTGATTTACCAGCAGATCATAAAGAACGCCAATTAGTTAAAGAGGCGTTTGAACAATTTAATGAGTCTACTTACCTTCATCAGGTAGTGGCCAGGGATCAGGAGAGGTTATTAACCCAGTACCCTGATTTAGAAGAGGCCTTAGCTGATTTTGACCACCCAGGTAATGCAGAATGGCGGACCCATTTTCATGTTCCCATATTTTTACCTGCATATCAGGCATTACAATCCACGCAAGATGATATTAAAAGGGTCTTAGAAATTTGGCAAAATAAACCATTCTCTCAACATTTGGAGGTAGAAACATATACCTGGGAAGTGCTTCCTCCAACTATGCAGACTGATTTGGCTAGTTCAATCGAACGGGAGCTGAGATGGGTAATGGATCAACTTGATTGATTATGCAAAGGACAGTTGTCATCAATGTAGTAGGGTTGACTTCTAAATGGATTGGCGCGCATACGCCTTTTCTGAAACAATGGAGCGGAACCCGATGGAAGGCTGCGATCAAGCCGGTATTGCCGGCGGTTACCTGTAGTGCACAATCAACTTACCTCACTGGACAATGGCCTGATAGGCACGGAGTGGTTGGCAATGGTTGGTACTTTCATGATGAATGCGAGGTAAAATTTTGGCGGCAATCCAATCATCTGGTTCAAGCACCAAAAATTTGGGACCAAGCCCGAAAACTTGATCCAGCCTTTACCTGTGCCAATCTTTTTTGGTGGTACAATATGTACAGCTCGGTGGATTTCTCTGTCACCCCTCGACCCAACTATCTGGCAGATGGCCGAAAGATACCCGATATCTATTCACACCCCTCCGAACTTAGGGATCAATTGCAATCAGAACTGGGGACCTTTCCGTTATTTGATTTTTGGGGGCCAAGGACATCAATCAAGTCAAGTAAGTGGATTGCTGATGCTGCGAAGCATACCGAAAGGGAATACCGACCCACACTTAGTTTAGTCTATCTACCCCATTTGGACTATAATTTTCAGCGCCATGGGCAGAACGAATCCAAAGTAGCTGCAGACTTAAAAGAAATCGACCAAGTGTGCGCCGATTTGGTCTCATTCTATGAAGACCAAAAAGTACAGGTGATCATCTTATCGGAATACGGAATTACTGATGTCAATAATCCGATAGCTTTAAATCGCGAATTGCGTCGACAAGGATATTTGCAGATCAGAGAAGAACGGGGTCTGGAGTTGCTGGATGCTGGGGCTAGCCGGGCCTTTGCCGTTGCTGATCATCAGATTGCTCATGTATATGTTAATGAACCAGCCTTCATTCCTGAGGTGAAGCAGTTGTTGGAGAGCACTCAGGGTGTTGAGCAAGTATTGGACTTGAATGCTAAGAAAGAAAACCATCTAGATCATAATCGCTCCGGTGATCTGATAGCTATTGCCAATAAAGATTCGTGGTTCAGCTATTATTATTGGCTGGATGATAAAAAAGCTCCTGACTTTGCCCGCACTGTAGACATACACAAAAAACCCGGGTACGATCCGGTGGAAATGCTTATTGATCCCCAAATAAAATTCTTGGCGCCAAAAGTAGCTGGCAAGTTGATTAAAAAGAAAATAGGGTTTAGGACTTTGATGGACTTGATACCGCTGGACGATTCTTTGATCAAGGGTTCGCATGGTCGCATCCCGGAATCAAAAGAGGATTGGCCCCTACTTATCAGTAATTCTCCCACAGAGGAACTATTGGCTACTGAGGTTTTTCAAGTAATTTTAAAGCATCTCACAGGTTAGCTTATCATACAATCATGAAAAAAAGCCAGCATAAAAACTACACAAGGCCAAGCAATCGCGGTTGGCTGAAATTCTTACCCATCTGGCTTTTATTGGGCTGCGATACAGCTCCGATCATCTACGAAAGCTTTGACGATTATCCCCTTTATTCAGGAAACGACCTGGGTCTGATATATTCGCCTCAAAGATCGGTCTTTAGATTGTGGGCGCCCAATGCTGAAGCAGTGATTCTGAGGATCTACAATCAAGGTAGCAATAATGAGATCTTGACTCAACATTGGATGAAAAGGAAGAAGGAGGGTATCTGGGAGCTGGCTATCAAAAAGGATTTGAAAGGCAAGTTCTATACTTTCGAGGCAATCTATAATGGTCAGCCCTCCCGAGAAATGCCTGATCCTTATGCCAAAGCTGTGGGTCTCAACGGTCTACAAGCAGCAGTTATTGATCTGACTGAAACCAACCCTCCTGGATGGGATAATGACAAGAAACCTCCTCTAGAAAATTTTACTGATGCAGTCATTTATGAATTGCATGTGCGAGACCTTTCTATTGATCCCAATTCAGGTATTCAAAACAAGGGCAAATTTTTGGGCTTGACTGAGAAAGGTACCAAGGGACCAAATGGCATCAAAACTGGTTTGGATCACATCGTCGACCTAGGAATAACCCATGTACATTTGCTTCCAGTTTACGATTTTGCCTCGGTAGATGAGGGTCGGTTGCATGAACCCCAATTTAACTGGGGCTATGATCCACAAAACTACAATGTCCCCGAAGGTTCCTATAGTACCGATCCCTTTGAACCCACTCTTCGCATTAAGGAGTTCAAACAGATGGTGAAAACCCTTCATGACAATGGGCTAAGGATAGTAATGGACGTTGTTTATAATCATACTTTCCTTACCGAAAACTCCCTCTTTAATCAACTCATACCTGATTACTATTATAGACATAATGAGGACGGCAGCTTTTCCGACGCTTCTGCTTGTGGAAATGAGATAGCCACCGAAAGACCTATGGTTCGGAAAATGATACTTGAGTCAGTATTGCATTGGGCC
>JBPCUG010000306.1:0-7541 GCA_051011275.1 Cyclobacteriaceae bacterium
ACTCATAGTAAATACTTTCACCGTTCCCATTTACATCTACTTTATTGATCTCACTGTCTACGAAGTCGGCAATCATTTTTCGACCTTTTATCTGGTTATAATATGTGGGAACAGCTTCAGAGGTGACAAATGCATTGGAGTTCATGTGCATAAGATCCAACTTACCCTCCGCAATCTCAATATCAATCGTGTCCGCAACCATTTGATTTTCGAGTTGCCAAAGAATGGGGTCATCGTACATATAGATTACAGAGTCGTTCAACTGGTAACTTAGCGAATCCGCCCGCCCTTGTAAGTCACTTTTGAAGATCTTCACTTTATTATAGGCCAAAAGTCGCTCCTTGGTAAGGACGCTATCTTCTATAGAGATCAGAGTATCTGCCGATACATAAAGGGTGTCTTCATTTAGTATTTTTCGCATCACTGCCTTCCCATAGATCTTTGTGAGCCCAAGGTCTTTCCAATAACGCCCATGCTCGCCAGTAATGACCACATCTTCCTCTTTAGATGTAAACCTAACATTAAAGTTAGCTTCGTAGTAGCTTTTCAATTTGTCCCCATGAAGAGAATCACCGTCAAGCAAATATTTAGGTGTTTCGATTTCTGCCCCTGAGAAATTAGATATCTCTTGTCGAGTGTCGTACCGACCTCCATCTTCGGCATGCAATATGGTGCCATTTCTGGAGGTGATCAGCGTGGGCCCTCTAAAGGTGGCTACTTCGGATATGGTATTAAACTGGAAGGTATCAGCTTCTACCGTGTAATCTGGATTTTTGAGTATTACGCTGTCCTTAAAAGAAGCAAATCTTGCTTCAGTATCGTAATAACCTTTTTTGCTGGTGATACGGTTAGCTTCAGTGACTAAATTCCCTCCTTCATAGTAATATGCTTGCTGCTCTACCATGTCATAATCAAGGAAGTCAGTTCGTAAGGTCATGGAAGGGTCCCTGTAGACGACGTCTTCCCTGATTTGAGCTAACTTGATATTTCCATCATAGGTAAGCTTTTTTCCAGTGATGGTTATGCTGTCTCCCCCCTTTATCCGGACACGGCCAAAAGCCTCTAAATAATTTCTTTCGTCATAGTAATGAGCTGAGTCACAATTGATCTTTGTGTGTTTCTGTGAAAAGACCACATTCTTGGTCAGTATTTTATATGGCTCGGACTTCCCCTTACCAGGTGTTAAGGATTCGGCAGAAAACTTAACCTTATCATTGGTCTGAGCCATCGAGATTACTGGCACCAATCCCAGAAATATGAGATAAAACGCTATTTTTGACAGGTTGTTCAAAGTGAGCTCAATTAATTTAGGGGTCAAATTTAGTTAATTTCCCTCGGGTAACAGCAATAATAATCATGCCAGAATGCAATGAAATTGGAAACAGCTTTTGAGAAATTCCTTTTGGAACACCAGCTGTGTCAAAAAGACCAGCGGATATTGTTAGCCGTAAGTGCTGGTGTTGACTCAATAGTTATGACCGATTTGTTCATTCGAACCGGATATTCCGTTGCTATTGCGCATGCAAATTTTGATTTGAGAGGTAAAGAATCCAAAGCAGATCAAACACTGGTTGAGAGCTTGGCGCAGGCCCATGGCATTACTTGTCATGTAACAAAGTTCAAAACCAAGGATACTGCCAGAGAAAAGAAATTGTCCACTCAAATGGCTGCTCGTGAGTTGCGCTACCAATGGTTTGATCAACTATGCCAGGAATTCAACTATGACTATGTGGCCACAGCCCATCATTTCGACGATGTAATTGAGACAGTGTATTTTAACCTTACTAAAGGAACCGGAATCGCAGGTTTGCATGGGATCGCTCCAAAAAAGGGCCGACTGATACGACCAATGCTATTTACTAACAAAGAAGCTATTTGTGGCTACGCCAAACAGCATTCCCTGCAATGGCGGGAGGATACATCCAATGCCTCAATTGAGTATGCGCGCAACAAGCTCCGGCTTCAAGTGATACCTCTTTTGAGAGAGATCAATCCTAATTTAGAGCAGACCATGAGGCAGACGGTGGAAAAGCTGAAAGAGGTAGAAAATATTTTCCAAGAGAAGGTGAAGGCAGCTAAGGAAGTTTATGTAAGCCAAAAAGGCCCTGATGTTTTTATTAGTAAGCAAATACTACGGGATGAGGCTTCGATCACTGTTTTGGAAATCCTTAGGCCCTTTGGTTTTAACTATCAGCAGGTAAAGCAACTCCAGGGGATAGACCATCCCTCGGGTAAAGTTTATTTGTCCTCTTTATATCAGCTGAACGTAGATCGTAGCGAACTGGTCATTAGTAAGCTGGTAAAAAGTGAAGATCGACGTTTCATTTTTGCTGATCAAAAGTCTCTAGCCTTAGATTATTTCGATTTGACTTGGGAGGAAGCTCCTTGCGAGAACATTGAAATTCCTTCTTCAAAGATGGAGGCAATGTTGGATTTTGACCAATTGACTTTTCCTTTGATTGTTCGCCCCTGGCAATCCGGAGATCGGCTTTATCCTCTGGGAATGTCCAACACAAAAAAAGTTAGCGATCTGCTAACCGATTTAAAGATCCCAGTCAATTTGAAACAACGAGTGCATGTGCTTCTCTCTGAGGGTTTGGTAGCGTGGGTGATCGGACATCGCATTGACGACCGTTTCAAAATTACGGAAGCAACTAACAGGGTTCTCCGGATTATTTGCAGCCCTCATTAATTTTATTCAAGCTAATTTCTTTAATAGCCATGAATTGGTAAATTAGCGTCCTAGCAAATTTTTTGATTTTAAATTTAGAATAGTTATGAAAGTTACTGTAGTCGGTGCCGGAAATGTAGGTGCCACCTGTGCCGATGTATTGGCCTATAGAGAAGTTGCCAACCAAGTGGTTTTAGTAGATATAAAAGAAGGCCTGGCGGAAGGGAAGGCCTTGGATATTTGGGAAAAATCCCCCATTAATTTATACGATACTCGCACCATAGGTTCAACCAATGATTACAGTAAAACTGCCGGTTCTGAGGTAGTAGTGATTACTTCCGGAATACCAAGAAAACCCGGTATGAGCCGTGATGACCTGATTTCCACCAATGCCGGTATTGTAAAGTCGGTTACTGAAAACATCATGCAACATTCTCCGGAAGCGATTATAATTATTGTTTCCAACCCACTTGATGTGATGACTTACCAGGCACACCTTACTTCCAAGTTACCCCGGACTAAGATTATGGGTATGGCAGGTATCTTGGATACTGCCCGTTATCGCTCTTTTCTTGCTGAAGCTTTAGATGTATCACCCAAGGACATTCAGGCAGTACTTATGGGTGGTCATGGTGACACCATGGTACCTTTACCTCGCTACACTACTGTAGGTGGTATTCCCGTAACGGAAATGATTGACTCTGCTGCGTTGGATGCGATCATAGAACGCACTAAAAAAGGTGGTGGAGAACTAGTGAAGCTGATGGGTACTTCTGCCTGGTATGCACCGGGAGCTGCAGCAGCACAAATGGTGGAAGCTATTGTCAAAGATCAAAAGCGGGTTTTTCCGGTCTGCATCAAACTTGATGGAGAATATGGCATTGACGACACTTACCTAGGTGTACCTGTAGTCCTTGGCAAAAACGGTATTGAGAAAGTAATAGAGTTGGCATTAAATGATGAAGAGCAAGCTTCATTGGAAGTTTCCCGAGGTCATGTGAAAGATGTTATGAAGGTACTTGAAGGGATGGCATAGACTTTTTTTATGTAGCAGTGCTTAGCAAATCATTCATCCAACTTAAGGTATAATTCAGTACCTCTTCCTTTCCAATTTCATTGTGCGTTTCGTGGCGCATGTCCGGCCATTGGTGCAGTTTAATCATGGAATTTCCGGCTTGTGAAAATTCTAGGCTGGCATTGGAGGAGGTGATTTGGTCATCGCTTCCATGAACTACCAAAGTAGGTAATTTCAAGTGCCCTGCCAGCTCAATGGCTCGAATTCCTGCTTTTTGGACCTCTATGAACAGTCCTGCAGAGATAAGGTCATGCACTAACGGATCGTTCTTGTAGGCTTTTCCCACTTCGGGATCCCTGGATAGATCGGCAATATCCAGTCCGTTGCTTTGCGTGAAAGAAGGGAATATCTTGGCCATTAACTTTGCTAGCTTGAGTTGGAAGCCATTGGGTTCATGGCTAAGTTTTAACCAAGGTGAAGTGAGTACCGCGGCCGTAAGTTCATTGGTTGGTTTTTGCAATATGAAGTTGCTTACTAAGTTTCCACCCCAGCTGTGACCATATAAAAAGATAGGCGCATCTAGGTGATTGACTCGAGCCAACATAAGCAAGGATTCGATATCTTCTAAAAGGCTTTCGTACCTGGCATGCCCTCGTTTTCCTGGGGATCTTCCATGCCCCCTTTGATCATACGAATATAGAGCTAAGCCATTTTGATTTAGGAAATCCGCTACCCATTGATAGCGCCCTGCGTGTTCCCCCAGCCCGTGGATGAGGCAGACAACAGCTTTGGGCTCACTCTTTGGGACCCAGGAATAGCCTTGGAGCTCATTGCCATCACTGGCCGAGATTTTCATCTCAGCGGGCCCCATAAACCTGATTTTTTAAAACAGAACATAGGGGGAAATTATGCAACTCTTTTTTAATTAAGATAAAAATGTGATGAAACTTTAAATAATAACCACCTTACTCTAAATTTGAGCATTAGTAAACGGGTTTACTTATTGTCTTGAAAAAAACTGCATTCTTAATCACATTCTTAATCGTCACCTTGATGGTTGGCGGTTATTTTTTATATGAATTTTGGTATAAAAAGCCCGCCGTTGACATCTGGCGGGTCATTCCCGCTTCCGCCATTGTTGTCTACGAAAGCCCTGATGCAGTCAAAACCTGGAACGAACTACAGTCTAAACCCCTATGGTCTAACCTTAAGCAAATCCCATTCTATCAAAACGTGGATTTGGGAATTGCCACTTTGGATAGCTTGCCAAAAGAGGAAGGTGCCCTTGATAAAGTATTGAAGAACCGCAACTTCATTTGCTCTTTACATATGGTTTCGAGGGAGGCTTTTGACTTTTTGTTTTTTGTAAGAGTGAATCGGTTAAAGGATCAGGAGATACTTGCGCAGATATTAAACAATTATAAGTCAAATAGCCAGTTTCAATTTCTTCAAAGAAATTATCAAGACTTTACTATTAATGAATTCAAGAAAAGGGAAGGGGATCAAATCTTTTCTTATATCCTTCATCAGGATTATTTTGTTGGCAGCTTCAGTCCTTTCTTGGTTGAAGGAGTGATCCGAAACTTTAAAGATAAACGCAGAACAAATTTCAAAGACCTTAACCCCTCATTGAGCAAACTTAAAAAGCTGGAAAATGACGATGGAAACCTATATGTGAATGCCCAAAAGACACCGCAATTATTTTCAGTTTTTTCAACCCAGAGTGATCGTGCTGACTTTGAACCTCTAAAGCATTTAGCTCAGTCTACATTTTTCGATTTAGATGTGGATGAGGAGGGCATCCGATGTAGCGGGTTCACTATCGCAGATCCGGAAGGAGACCAGTTTCTGGGTAATTTCTTAGGGCAAAAGCCCCAGGAGATACGACTAAAGAGATTGTTGCCTAACCGCACTGCTTTGCTTTACCACTTCTCCTATCAAGACCCTGAGAAATGGCAGCAAAGTTTAACAAGCTATTGGAAAAAGCACCAACCTAAGCAACTGTCGGAAAGGGAAAAACTGAAGACCCAGTACAACTTCGAAGTGGATAACCTAGGCACCTGGATGGGCAATGAAATGGGATTGGCTGTACTGGAGTCCATCAATCCAAGACAACCTGATCGATTAGCCTTTATAAGAGTGGCAGACCCCAACCAAGCGCTAAACCAGTTTAACCGACTAACCGAGCAAAGTGCAGCTGTTTCCAGGGATACTCTTTACCGGGAATCATATGCGGGAATGGAACTAAGGGAGATCAAAGTGCCGGAGTTTCCCTCGAAATTGTTGGGAGGTGTCTTCAATGGCTTTCCCCAGAGCTATTTTCTGCTAATGAATGATTATGTCGTCATTGGTAACAATATTCAGGTCTTGAAAAGCTTGATTCGGGATATTGAAAGAGAGGATGTTTGGAGTAAGTCCGTGAACAAAAATACGTTTCTGGAATCCACTTTGAAAGAAGCTAATTTAAGCGTAATGGTGGATATGAATCGGTTTTGGAGTTTGTTAGAAGCTAAAACTACACCCAAATGGAAGGAGTTCATGGACTCTTTCCGCCCGCAATTAAGGAAATTTGATCTGGCTGCTTTACAATTCAGTGATGTCGGAGATAAGTGTTATACAAACCTTGTGTTACATCATCAAAACTTGACCACAGTTGCTAAACCTTCCAATCGGTACCAGTTTGTGCAAAAGGTGCCGGTCCAAACCCCTCTAAATTCAAAACCTTTTGTGGTGAGGAATCACCAAAATAGCAGCCGTGAAGTTTTGGTCCAGGATGAACAAAATTACCTTTATCTAATATCTAACAATGGTCGATTATTATGGAGGGATTCGTTGCCAGGACCTATTAGAGGCCACATCTCTCAGGTGGATTTTTATAAAAACGGTAAGTTGCAATATCTATTGGCCACCGATCAGGCGCTACATTTGATAGACCGCACCGGCCAGGATGTGGAAGGATATCCAGTGGAAGTTCCGACTGAGGCTACCCTTAGAAATGCTGCAGCTATAGATTATGACAATAGCAAAAACTATCGATTGGTTGCCTCGGATGGTATTGGGGAAGTCTATTTGTTTAGCAAAGAAGGGGACCTGCTCGATGGCTGGAATCCTCGCAACTTAAAATATCAGCTAAACGCAGCTCCTATACATCTGCGGGTGAGAGGTAAGGATTGTATTGTTGCTGTTCAAGAGAATGGCGTTGTGAATGTGCTTAACCGACGCGGTGAATTGTACTCTGGATTTCCTGTCGATCTGAAAGGAGATGTGAACAGTCCCTTGTATGTAGAGATCGGCACTGATTTTGAAAACACTTTCTTCACTGCCATAACTCAGAATGGCGAGCTAGTCAAGCTCAATCTAAATGGCGCTACTCTTGAGAAGAAGCAATTTTATAAACCTAAGCGAGAAACACTGTTTGGGCTATCCGCCGATGCTTTAAGCCGAGATTATGTTATTTACCGCCAAACAAGTAATCGACTTGGGATATTGGATAAGGATGAGAACTTGATCTTGGAAAAGGATTACCTCACACCAGGCCAGCTTCAGATCCAGTATTATTATTTTTCTTCAGGCAATAAAGTCTTTGCCATTACCGATAGCGAGCAGCAATTTACTTACCTATATGATCAGGAGGGAAGGCTTATCAATGATCAGCCGGTTGAAAGCAGCCAAAAGGTTGGGTTGATGTACTATGAGAAGCTAAATAAGTATCATCTTTACAGCGTCTACGATCGACAGTTTTCGATTAGGTCGTTTAATAAAGAATAGCTATGGAATATAGAAAGAAAAGTTGGGAATGGTTGTTTTTAATGTGCCTGCTTATAATTGGTCAAGGCGAGGCGCTATCCCAGGTGC
>JBPCUG010000307.1:0-2657 GCA_051011275.1 Cyclobacteriaceae bacterium
ACCCTAAACATTGACCAGGTTAAGCTCAAAGAACCGGGGGCGGCAGTATACACCACTATTACTGCACAGGAACGAAACATAGAAACAGGGACTTTTGGTGGCTGGAATTCTTTTATGTCCGTCGCAGATGTAACCAGTACAGTCCTGGCCGCCGGAAGCGGAACGTATGCAGTAGCCGATATTGCCTTAGTTACTGGTAGCGCTTTTACCGGGCCCTATGGAGGCTGGAATTTGGTGGTCGTTTATAGTGATCCTACAGAAAAAGCGCGAAGGATCAATGTCTGGGATGGTTTTGACTTTTTTGGCTTTGGCGCCAATGATAATTTTACCGTAACCGGTTTGCTAACACCGGCTTCAGGAGCGTTTGAGACCCATGCGGGCTACTTCGGTTTTGACGGGGAAGCAAGCTCTACGGGTGACTTTGTAAGCATTAATGGAACCGCCCTGGCTAACGCTTTAAACCCCAACAATAACACCTTGAACGGAACAATTTCAGAGTTTGGGGTGGACGTTGGGGGCAGAAACCCCAATTTTGGCTATAGCTGGGGTGTTGATGTGGACGTTTTCGATGCCTCTGGCTATGTTCCCAACTCGGCAACTACTGCAACCGTGGATCTGGGAAGTGCTTTGGAAGGTATTTGGGGGGGTGCCTTTGTTATCTCCAATGAAATTGCATTTCCTGCAGTGGCCAGTAAAAACTTCACCTCTTCAACGGTGACAGTGGGAGATGAATCTACCGTTACTATTATTGTAGACAATCCGGCAAATGGCGTAACCCTGACAAATTTTGGAATAACCGATAATTTTCCAGCTGGGATGACCATCGCGGCGACCCCAAACGCCTCCTCATCCTGCGGAGGAAGTATTACGGCAACACCGGGAGCAAGTTCTTTTGTAGTGACAGGCGGATCCCTTGCACCGGGAGCCTCCTGTACATTTGTTTTTGACGTTGTAACCTCAACGGACGGTTCGTTTGTGAATACTATTGGTCCGTCAGATATTACTAACGACCAGAATATCCCCCTTCAAGGGACGACCTCAGGAACCCTAACCGTGTTACCGCTTCCGGATAATGATAACGACGGAGTAGCGGACAGGTATGATCTGGACGACGATAACGATGGAATAACGGATGTAGATGAATTAAACAGCATTATAAGCAACTCGCAACAAGATTGCACCGGAGAAACTACGTTGGATTTCAGTGCAGCAGCAACCCTGGTATCCGGGACAGCACTCCAACAAGGGGCGGTTTACAGGATACCCAATATAACTACTGGAACGGATGCCTTGGTGACTATTGAACAAACGGTAAATGCTACTGTTGCCAATGTGGACAACAACAGCTCCGATGCTTCTGCATTTAGACCTCAGACAGCATTTAATTTAACCAACATCGGAGACAGAGGATATATTGAATACCGAATTCAATTTGTTAATTCGGGTGGATCCACAGCTGTAAATATTAGTAAGTTCTTTTTGAACTTCAATGATATAGATGGAAATGCGAATTACGCAGAACAAGCCTGGGCCAACAATCCGACAAGTTATATTATCTCGAACCCCACAGAATTAACGATGAAAACCGAAGGTACCTGGGTTATTGGTACCGCCGGAACTACAGAATATCCTGGAGCAGGTAATACCAACCCACAAGTGAATTTCGGGATTAGCTATAACAGCAAAACGGAAGTACTCATTAGAGTTGGAGGTGAAGCTAGGGTTCCCGGTGCTTCGGCAGGTGGAAGGCAGCACAACATAGAATTTAGTTGTCTCACCAACTACAATAATCCAGAAAATTATGCAATTGATACCGATTCTGATGGGATTGCCAATCATCTGGATCTAGATGCCGACAACGATGGTATTTATGATGCCGTAGAGGCTGGTCATGGTCAAGCTCATACCGCCGGTGTAATTGGTGGCCCTTATAGCGCAAACGGATTGGCAGACAATGTGGAAACGGTGGCTGAGAGCGGTCTTATTAACTATACTGTGATAGATACAGACGGTACTGAGGCTGCGAATTTTATCGATGCCGACAGCGACGGTGACGGTTGTAGTGATGCGAACGAAGCTTATGCCAATGCGAACGCAGACGGCGGTGATAACGAATATTATGGAACGGGTAGTCCTCCAGCCGTTGATGCCAATGGTAGGGTAACAGCAGCAACCTATCCGGTGCCTGCTGATATTGGAAGCAATGGCACGCAAGATTATGTGGAAGCTGAGGCTGCACCGGTGATAAGCACCCAACCAATAGACACAGCAGTTTGCCCAGGATGTAATACAACCATTTTTGTTGTAGCAACCAACGCGGATACCTATCAATGGCAATGGTTCAACGGAACCATATGGGTGGATCTGACGGATACCGGAATATATTCAGGTACCACTACCGATACTCTTACGCTAACAAATGTAACTACCGCAGAAAACGGAAATCAATACAGGGTAATGCTCTCAAATGTGAGTTTTGTATGTGCAACTACAACTTCTAACGTTGCAACATTAATAGTACAGGTAAATACCGTTATTACCAACAGGAGAATCACCCACCGAGTTAATAAAAACTAGCGACTACAACCTCAAAACTCAGCTAAGCTTTTTCTTACAAATAATGTATTGTCTTACAGTAAGTTAGGCCTTCTTTATTT
>JBPCUG010000308.1:0-14105 GCA_051011275.1 Cyclobacteriaceae bacterium
TGTAAAGTTCATCACTCAACTCAAACAACCCGTTGAACAGTTGTGTAGTCGCCCAGATGTTGGCCTGGTTTCTGGCAAACGCCGGGTCCAATGAACTGAGCCCGTCGGCATGATTGTAAACAAATACCTTATGGTTTTTTGCAGAGTCTGAGCCGGTCTTACTGTTGGTGCAAGCGCCAAGTAAGAACAAACTGAAAACGAAAACTGTAAAAATTCTTATCATAACATAAAATCTTTAAAATAACCCCTGACTAAGTTCAGTCGGATTTCCGGTCGTAAAGGTTGAGCAATTTGTATAAGAAAAAAAGAGGTTTTCTGTAAATACCTTACGGTGGTTATGCTAGATTTCTTATTACACTAAATAGTTTAATAGTTATACATTTTATAAAAAAAACACAATTTATAGAGCCCAAAAGTCAGCCCTTCGCCCTCCGGATGGTCATCATAAGCAGTCTCATTTTCGGTATTCACTAGGATCTTGGACGAAGATTTACCAGGATAATGTGCATAGCAGGTATTATATAATTAAGCGAATAGAGCGATTTTAGAACCTTGTTGGTTGGATCAGTATATTCCTCAAATTCTAATATAGAATTTATCGAAAAGGCTATCAAAGCATATCCTAATCCTCTCACCTGCATTAGTTCAAAACCAATACTACTAAGGGATCTTGAACTTACATCGATTAGTACTTTCAAGTGTCAAAAAGTCATTCAAAACCAAGGAAAAGAATTAATTTTGATGCAAATTGGAACCTTAAAATCAATATTCCATTCATGGGAAAAATTATAGCCATTGCCAATCAGAAAGGAGGAGTAGGGAAAACTACAACCGCAATGAATCTTGCGGCTAGTTTGGCTGCATTGGAGTATAAAACCCTAGTAGTTGATGCTGATCCTCAAGCCAATACCACCTCAGGAGTTGGCATCGATCCGAAAAAGGTCGAAAACAGCATCTATGAATGCATGGTAAACGGTGTCGAGGCAAAGGATGCGATTGTCAGCACCGATATTGACTTTCTCAATGTACTCCCTTCTAGAATAGACTTGGTGGGAGCTGAGGTGGAAATGGTAAACCTTGAGAATCGAGAGGAAAAAATGCGGGAAGCAATTACCGGTCTTAAGAAGGACTACGACTTCATTATAATTGACTGTTCGCCTTCTTTGGGATTAATAACGGTGAATTCCCTTACTGCCGCTGACTCAGTGCTCATACCAGTCCAATGTGAGTATTTTGCTTTAGAAGGTTTGGGGAAATTGTTAAATACAGTCAAAATCATTCAAAACAGGCTGAATAAGCGTCTTGAAATTGAAGGTATCCTCCTTACTATGTATGATGTGAGGTTGCGCCTCTCAAACCAAGTAGTTGAAGAGGTGAATACCCACTTTAAGCAAATGGTGTTTAAGACTATTATCCCTCGCAACATCAAATTAGGGGAGGCGCCAAGTTTTGGAATACCGGTGATAGCTCATGATGCCAAGAGTAAAGGGGCTATTAGTTACTTAAACCTGGCTAGGGAAATTCTGAAAAAGAACGGTAAGCTAAAGTTAACCAGTGAAGCATGAGTGAGAAGAAGACCCCAAAAAGAAGAAATGCTCTTGGAAGAGGACTAGGTGCTTTGTTGGATGACAGTAGCGTGTTTGACAGCCACGCACTTGAGACACCTCCTCCGTCGGTAAGTCGAACCGATGAGATTTCGTTGGATCAAATTGATGTGAACCCGTTCCAGCCAAGGACGGATTTTGATGAAGCGGCATTGCAAGAATTAGCGGAATCAATAACAACACAAGGTATCATCCAACCGATTACTGTTCGCAAAGTAGCAGACAATAAATACCAACTTATTGCCGGCGAAAGAAGATTACAAGCATCCAAAATAGCAGGATTAATATCGATACCTGCCTACGTGCGTACGGCCAATGATCAGCAGATGTTGGAGATGGCCTTGATCGAAAATATCCAAAGAGAGAACCTGAATTCTATCGAGATTGCACTAAGCTATCAGCGACTGCTGACCGAATGCAACCTGAAGCAGGAAGAATTAGGAGATAGAGTGGGCAAAAACAGGACGACCGTTACGAATTATCTGAGGCTATTGAAGTTGCCACCTGATATTCAGATTGGATTAAGGGAAAAGAAAATATCTATGGGTCATGCCAGGGCGCTGATTAACATTGAAAACATTGATACCCAATTAGACCTCTATAAAAAAATCTTAAAGGAAGACCTGTCTGTACGCAAAGTAGAGGCTCTGGTCAGAGCGGTTGTAACCGGAACCTATCAAAAACGTATTAACAAAGTGGAACCAAGCAAGGAAAGCAGCTTCGAGATCAAGCAGTTGCAGGCGAAGCTTACCTCCCACTTTGGAACTAAAATTCAGATCAAGGCGAATAAAAATAATCAAGGGGATATTAAAATACCCTTCGTCTCAACTGACGACCTGAATCGAATCCTTGAGATCCTAGATATTTAGATACGTGCGGTATTTCTTTGTACTAATATTACTGGGCGGGCTCTGGTGCTTACCTGTCTTACTTTCGGCTCAAGAAAGTGAGGCCGACAGTCTTAGCGCTCCCATCAATGAAAATGATACCTTGCTCATCAAAACGGTTAAGGGCCCCGATCCTACCCGGGCGGCTCTTTATTCTGCCGTCTTTCCTGGATTAGGGCAGATATATAATAAAAGATATTGGATGCTCCCGATCATTTATGGAGGCGCCTATGCACTTGGCTACTATATTGATTTTAATAATGACCAATACAATATGTTCCGGAGTGCGCTGTTTGCTGTAAGAGCCGAAAACATAGATCCCGACAATCCGCTGCACCAGGTTTCTGAGAGCACCTTGGAAAATGAAACCGATAGATGGCGCCGCTTTAGAGACCAAACCATTGTCGCCTCGGTAGCTGCCTACTTATTCGTAATTGTGGAGGCATATACTAATGCTCATCTGAAGAATTTTCCCAAGATAAAAAAGCTATCCTGGCAGCTACAGCCTAGGTTAGATCAAACACCATTTAGCACACCTGTTAACGGGCTGGCGTTAGTCATTAATTTTTAAGTTCCCATGAATATTGCTTTGCTAGGTTATGGAAAAATGGGCAGAGAAATTGCTGCTCTCGCTGAACAAAGAGGGCATCATATTTCTGCAAAAATTGACGAGCACAACAAGGATCAAATCGAAGCTATTCTGTCTGAAACCGATACAGATGTGGCCATAGAATTCAGCCAACCAGAAGCGGCTCTTGAGAATATTAAGTGCTGTCTGCAACTAGGCATCCCGGTGATCTCTGGTACCACTGGCTGGTTAGACCGTAGAGCTGAAATTGAAGCCTACTGTCAATCAAGGAAAGGCACTTTCTTTTATGCCTCCAACTATAGCTTGGGTGTGCAATTGTTCTTCAAGCTCAATCGGTATTTAAGCAAATTAATGGGGAACTATTCAGAGTATGACATTCAAATGACTGAGATACATCACACTGAAAAAAAAGATGCCCCTAGTGGTACCGCCATCACCTTGGCTGAGGATATTATCTCCAACCTTAGTCATAAAAAATCCTGGGAGCACCCGCCTACCGATGACGATGCCAAATTGGGAATCGAATCTTTTCGTAAACCAGATGTACCTGGCACACATCAGGTAATCTACAGATCTGAAGTTGACGATTTGGAAATTAAACACACAGCGCATAGCCGAAAGGGATTTGCCCTGGGAGCTGTAATGGTCGCGGAATGGATCAAAGATAAAAAGGGGATCTTATCTATGGATGACTTTCTAAATATATAACATTTAAAATCGCACTACACATGGCACTTAACTTTGTTAAAAAGAAGAGGAAAGAAAAGAAGCAGAAATCAGCACTGCGGGAATGGTTTGACGCTTTGAAATTTGCAGTTATTGTAGCTACTTTGTTCAAGTGGTCCTTTTTAGGAGCTTTCAGTATTCCCACCCCATCTATGGAAGGGAGCTTACTAGTTGGAGACTACCTGGTAGTAAGCAAAATTCATTACGGACCCCGGACACCGCAAACCCCTTTACAAGTACCACTCACTCACCAAACATTCCCCGGCAGTAAAGCTCCCTCCTATCTCGACTGGATACAATTACCAAGTGTTAGGATACCGGGTCTCAGCAAGGTCAAGCACAATGATGCGGTAGTTTTCAACTATCCTCCTGAAACCGTGCATCCGACTGATCTCAAGACCTATTATGTGAAAAGATGTGTAGGCTTGCCGGGTGATATTTTGAGTATTGACAACAACCAGGTATACGTTAATGACAAGCACCTTGAGAACCCAAACCAAATGCAGCTAAGCTATTTGGTAAAGAGTGATGGACCATTGGCAGCTAGAATCTTCAAAAAATGTGGTATCTGGGACTATTTAGAAGCGGGCAATGATACCTACTATATTAAGGGAGCTACAGAGGCCTCAATAAAGCAATTAGAATCATTGCCTTTCATAGCCTCGATCACCCCGACCCATCTTACCTTCGAAGGTTTCAGGTCCTACGGGAAAGGCGATTTGAATCCTGATATTTATCCTAAATCAGATAAGTTGGACTGGAATGAAGACTTTTACGGACCATTAAGGATTCCAGCCAAAGGTCAAACCATCACCATAACCCCTGAAAATGTATTAAGGTACTCCGAGTTGATCACCAATTTTGAAGGTCACGAAAACGTGTTTATCAAAGACACCAAATTGCTGATCGATCAGAAAGAAGTAACTGAGTATACCTTTCGGCAGAACTATTATTTTATGATGGGAGACAACCGGCACAACTCCTTGGATTCCCGATTCTGGGGCTTTGTTCCGGAAGATCATGTAGTGGGCAAGGCACTTTGGGTCCTGGCTTCCTTTGATCAAGATGAGTCTTTTCCGAATAGTATTCGCTGGCACAGACTGTTTAAATCGGTAAAATAGGACACGGCATTAATAAGGAAATAGTGCCTACCAATCAGAATAATTAGCTATTATTGCACAAATTTTTTGAGCATGGTTACACCTTTGTTTATCGGATTTGCCCTTTTACTAGCCATATTTCTGGTTGGTTATTGGAAACTATTTGAGAAAGCCGGACAGGAAGGTTGGAAATCTCTAATTCCTTTTTACAACTGGTATATACATTTGCAAATCATCGGAAGGCCCATCTGGTGGATAGCACTTCTATTGATCCCAGGCATCAACATCATGATCTTCTTTGCTATGCTGGTTGATCTTTACCGGTCTTTTGGTATCAAACAATTTTATCAGCAAGTACTGGGAGCTTTGGTTGGGTTTTTCTTCACCCCTTACCTTGGCTTTAAGAAAGCGGCGACTTATTTAGGACCTGCCACCGAACTGCCTAAACAACAAAAGAATGTTTATCAAGAATGGGGCGATGCCATCATTTTTGCTGTGCTAGCTGCGACCTTTATTCGCTGGATGTTCTTAGAGGCATTTACAATTCCAACCCCCTCTATGGAAAACTCATTGTTGATCGGTGATTTCCTATTTGTCAGTAAAATGCATTACGGGCCTCGCACCCCAAAGACACCGTTACAGATACCGCTGACGCACCAAAAAATTTGGGGCACCGAGACGCCCGCCTATTTGGACTGGATCCAGCTGCCACAATATCGCTTGCCCGGACTTACCAAGATCAAACATAATGATGTTGTAGTGTTTAATTATCCGATCGATGATTATCCGGTGGATTTAAAGACCAACTATATCAAGCGAGCCATTGGGCTCCCAGGAGATGTTCTTGAAGTAAGGGATATGCAAGCGTATGTCAACGGTGAGCCGGTAGAAAATCCTCCCGAAATGCAAACCAGCTATAAGGTTATTACTCCGGAACCTATTAACGAGAAAATTTTTAGAAGGGCGGGAGCTTGGGATTTTAATTTAATGCAAGGAGGATATCAAGTGCATAGCACTGATGCAGCGTTAGAAAAACTAAAATCAATACCCGGTGTTTTGGATGTACAGGTACTCAAAGGAGAAGAAGGTGTCCGAGACTCGCCGGGAATATATCCGGATGATCCCTTAATTAAATGGAATCAGGATTTTTATGGGCCATTGACTATACCAGCGGAGGGTCAGACTATAGATATCAATACTAACAACCTTGCCAAATACGGAAAAGTAATAACTGATTATGAAGGCTATGATAGCGATCAGGTACGAATAGAAGAGGGAAAGCTTTTTATAGAGGGGCAGGAATTAACCAGCTATACTTTTAAGCAAGATTACTTTTTCATGATGGGCGACAATCGCCACAATTCCCTTGACTCAAGATTTTGGGGCTTTGTTCCTGAAGACCATGTGGTTGGCAAGGCGCTGTTTATCTGGCTGTCATTAGATCCCAAAGAAACCTGGATCAGCAAAGTTCGTTGGGGTCGCCTGTTCAATCTGATACACTAAAAGTAACCCTACCATTCAATTCCTTTGATCCCGTGTTCCTGCAAATACTGATTGGTTTTGCTGAAATGGCGGTTACCAAAAAATCCCCGATGAGCAGCAAAGGGAGACGGATGTGCCGAGGCTAAAACCAAATGCTTGGTTCGATCAATCACCTCTCCCTTTCTCTGAGCATAAGCCCCCCAAAGCAAGAATACCAGATGTTCTTTGTTATCAGAAATTCTCTTAATCACTGCATCAGTAAAAATCTCCCATCCTTGGTTTTGATGGGAACCTGGAGTGCTTGCCTTTACAGTTAAGGTCGCATTGAGAAGTAGGACACCTTGATCGGCCCACCTAGTCAGGTTGCCAGAAGCTGGAACAGGTATTCCCAGATCAGCGTGGATCTCTTTGAAGATGTTAATTAGTGATGGAGGTTTGGTGATACCATCATTTACCGAAAAGCATAACCCATTTGCCTGCCCATGGCCATGATAAGGGTCTTGCCCAATGATCACAACCTTCAAATTTGAAAAGCTACAATGGTCAAACGCATTGAAAATTAACTTAGCTGGTGGATAGCACTTTTGAGTACGATATTGGTCTTTTACAAAAGTGACGAGTTTTTCGAAATTCGGTTTATCAAATTCCTGGGCTAGCAACTCCTTCCAACTAGATTCGATAACTACCTCCATATTAGCACTTTTAAATACCTGATAAATTTAAAACTTATCTTCTTTTTTAAACGTTTATTGTTAAAATTGATGTAGTAAAAATCATGGTTACTGAAATTACAGATGGCGTAAAGGTAAGTGTGGAGACTGAGTACCAACCTGAATACTCCAGCCCAAGTCAGCATCACTATGTCTTTACCTATCGAGTGTCGATCGAAAATCACAGTGACCGTACCATCCAACTGCTCAAGAGAGAATGGTTCATCCACGACGCCAACACCGCAGTACGGACGGTGAGTGGCGAAGGCGTCGTTGGGCAACAACCGGTTTTAGAGCCAGGCGAAAGTCATCAATATGTTTCCGGTTGCAACTTAAAATCCGGATTGGGAAAGATGCACGGCTTTTATGAAATGGAGCGGGCCGTTGATGGTAAACGTTTCAAGGTAGCCATACCCGAATTCCACATGATCGTTCCTTTTAAGCTAAATTGAGCAGTAGCAAGGCCTGGACCGTTTTTAGTTTTTTTAAATACTGGCTCAACGCAGTAGATGCGCATTCCCTGCAGTCACCTTTCGCATTTGATTTTTATGAAAGTATAGTTGCTTCAAAAAAAAACCACCAAGACTTTTTGCAAATAGAACGGTTACGCCAGAAGCTACAAAAGGACCATCGGGCTATTCAAATAAAGGACTACGGCGCCGGTTCAAGGAGACATGTCTCAAGCAGACGAAAAATAAGCGACATAGTCCATTATGGAATAAGTAGACCAAGATTCAGTCAGATGCTTTACCGGCTTGTTTCCCACTACAAACCACAAAACATAATTGAGTTAGGTACCTCGTTGGGTGTTAATACGCTTTACTTAGCTAAAGCTAACCATCAAAATCAGGTGACTACTTTCGAAGGTTGCCCACAACTGGCCGCTGTGGCTCGAGAGAATTTTGACCGTTTGCGGCGGGATAATATAAAATTGATAGAGGGGGATCTTAATTATACCTTGCAGGCTCATTTAGCCACAACAGACCAAGTAGATTTGGTTTTCTTTGACGCAAATCACCAATTTGAGCCCATATTGGGTTATTTTAATCAATGCCTGGAAAAAGCCCATAGTGACAGTATTTTTATTTTCGACGATATCCATTGGTCTGGGGAGATGGAAAAAGCATGGTCAAAAATTAAATCCGAGCCAAGCGTAACGCTATCATTTGACCTGTTTCAAGCTGGAATAGTATGTTTTGCACCCACAGCCACTAAGCAAGAGTTGGTGCTGGAAGTACCATTTTGGTAGGGAAAGGATTGATTCAAAAATAGCGATTTAATCCCACTAAACCTTCGTTTTCAATACTACTGATGTGACATTAAATTAATTTTTTACGTTGAATTAAACCAAATAAAAAGTTAATTTTGCCTCTACTAATTTGATTAATACATAATTAGAGATATGGAGCAACAACCAAAAGAAGTAGAAAAGAAGAAAAACAACAAATTAGGGTTGATAATCGCTTTTCTGGCGATCTTGGTAATTATCCAGGGGGTAAAGTGGTACTTGGATCATCAGCAGAAAGCGGAACTCAAGACTGATCTTGAGAACAAAAACGTAGAATTAGAAGAGACTTACAACAAGCTTGAATCGGTCAGCAATGAATTGCAATTAAAAATTGAGGAGATCAGTAAGCTTGGTGGCGATGTAGAGGAGTTGCGCCTCGCGAAGGAGGAACTAGAAGCGGAAAAAGATAAGTTACAAGAATCTTCTGATGTTGGATGGGCTCGCTTATACAAGATAAGGGATAAGGTTTCTGGCTATGAAACGCTGCTGCAGGAAAAACAAAAAGAAATTGAACGGCTCTCGGCTATCAACAATGAGTTGCTCACCGAAAATACCGATCTAAAGACCACTCAAAATGTTTTAAGTGATTCCATTAGCAACCTTTCCGCTACCAAGGCAAAACTAGACGAGAAAGTGGCTATTGCAGCGACACTTAAGGCCGAGAATATCAAAATAAGTGCTGTTAACAAGAAAGGGCGTGAAAAAGAAGGAGAGTTTAGGAATAGACAAATAGAAAATTTAAAGGTGAGCTTTAACCTGGCCGAAAACAATGTTGCCCCAATAGAAGGGAAAGACATTATGCTGCGAGTGATTAAGCCTAGTGGAGATGTTATCTTCGACGTAGCCTTAGGCTCAGGTACCTTTATGAAAGACGGCCGAGAGGAGTTTTTTACCTCTCAGCAAGAGATCCTATTTGACAATACCAGACAACAAATCACATTCTTATATAACAAAGGCAGCGAATATGAAACAGGGGAGCATCTAATTGAGTTATATGCTGATGCAGATCTTATAGGTACAAAGACTTTCAATGTTAGATAAACATTAAGAAACCCATCTCAAAACCCGTTTTTCGACGGGTTTTTTTGTTTTACTACCACTAAAAGTGATCGCCATTTTTTCTTAGGTAGTTTTGTTTAATACCCAATTATAGTCTATTTTTGCAGGCCAATCTCCAGTCAGGGGTGCGGAAGCATTTAATAGTTAGAACATAAAAATATGAACTTGAAACATTACGAGACTGTATTCATTTTGAATCCCGTTTTGTCTGAAGCCCAGATGAAGGATATGGTCGCCAAGTTCAAGAAGGTATTAACCGATCACAAGGCGAAAGTCACCAACGAAGAAAATTGGGGCTTAAAGAAGCTCGCCTACCCAATCATGCACAAAAAGACCGGTTTCTACAATCTTTTTGAATTTACGGCTGATCCAACCATTATACAGGTTTTGGAAACGGAATTCAAAAGAGAAGAAACCGTCATGCGATTCCTTACAACCTCCTTGGATAAGCATGCTCTCGAATACAACGAAAAAAGAAAAAAAGGAGAGTTTAACAAACCAAAAGAGAAGCCTGCAGCATGACTTTAATGAACGAACCCATCAATAGGAACGACCAAAGGAAAAAGTACTGTCGTTTCAAGAAAAATGGTATCAAGTACATCGATTATAAGGATGCCAATTTTTTGCTGAAATTTGTCAATGATCAAGGCAAGATACTACCACGGCGTATCACCGGCACTAGCCTAAAGTTTCAGAAGAAAGTGTCTCAAGCAGTTAAGAGAGCGCGCCACTTGGCCTTGCTTCCTTACGTAACAGATTCATTGAAATAGGAATTCATAGAGGATAGTCATGGAAATAATTCTAAAAGAGGATATTGGCGGCTTAGGCTACAAGTACGACATCGTAAAAGTGAAGGCCGGCTACGGCAGGAACTACCTTATTCCACAAGGTCTTGCGGTGGTAGCCAACAACTCGAACAAAAAAATGATTGAGGAGATAGTGAAGCAAGCTTCGCATAAAGCTGAAAAGTTACAGCAGGATGCAGAGGCTTTGGCACAATCCATTGGAGATCTAGCACTACAGATATCGGCAAAGGCAGGTGAGAGCGGTAAAATATTTGGGGCAGTTACCACCTTGCAAATATCAGATGCATTGAAAGAGAAAGGATTCGACATTGACCGTAAGCGCATCACTTTCAACAGTGAAGTAAAGCACCTAGGAAACTTCGAAGCCATTCTTGATCTACACAGAGAGATTAAGCATAAATTGGCGTTTAAGGTAGTTGAAGCCTAGCATTTCTCGGAACCCAAAACTTTAAGCGTATCTAGTAGGATACGCTTTTTTTATTTTCTTTGTTTAACTTGGTTCTCTATGTTCAGAACCGAAGTCACTGTACCACAATCAGCTCACAAAATCTCACTGAAGCAGCCTGTACTATGTTTGGGATCTTGCTTTGCTGAAGTGGTTGGCCAGGGTCTAGCACAAAACAAGTTTAATACCCTGATCAATCCCTTTGGGGTGATGTACAACCCCTGTTCCATACTGAAATTGCTTGAATATGCTGTATCAGGAGAGGTTCCAGCTCAAGATACTTATCTGGAAAACGAGGGCATATACTTTAATTATGACCTGCATTCCAACTTCTCACACAGGGAACTGACGGTACTACAAGAGACGATTGCGGAGGCAATTGCACGAACCGCGTCCTATCTTGAAAAAGTTGAGTGGATGATATTCACATTTGGTACAGCTTACATTTACCGGCGTCAAGATAATCATCAGTTGGTGGCAAACTGCCATAAAATGCCTGACCATGTCTTTCAAAAAGAATTACTTGATATAGCAGAAATTTTGGGATCGTTCCAGCGCTTTTTACAGTTGCTAGGTAAAAACAGGTTATCTCCAAAGGTTATCCTCACAGTGAGTCCCGTGAGACATATAAAAACCGGATTGGTGGAAAACAGCCTTAGCAAATCGATCTTAAGATTAGCGGCTCAGCAACTGATGGAAACCAACGATCAGGTAGCTTATTTTCCAGCTTATGAAATCATGATGGATGACCTAAGGGATTATCGCTTTTATCAAAAGGATCTGATCCATCCAAATGAGGTGGCCCAAGATTACATTTGGCAAAAATTTGTTGAGGCCTTCTTTGATCCTCCTGCCATAAAATTTACGGAAAATTGGGATAAGATACGCCAAGCCCTAGAGCACAGACCTTTTCACCCCGAAAGTGAAAAACATCAATCCTTTTTGCGTAACACTATCTCTCTTTTAGATTCATTAAAAGACCAGGTGAATGTGACCGAGGAAATAAGATCTTTACAAAACCAACTTCTATGACCCCGCCCGCCAATCGATTGATAAATGAGACTAGTCCTTATTTGCTTCAGCATGCTCACAACCCGGTAGACTGGTCACCTTGGGGTGAAGAGGCGCTTACCAGAGCGGTAGCGGAAGACAAGCCCATTATTGTCAGCATCGGTTATTCTGCTTGTCACTGGTGTCATGTGATGGAGAGAGAGTCTTTTGAGAATCCAGCTATCGCTAAGATCATGAACCAGTACTTTGTCCCTATCAAAATTGACCGGGAAGAGCGGCCAGATGTTGACCAGATCTATATGGATGCCGTACAAGCTATGGGTTTGCAAGGGGGATGGCCATTGAATGTATTCCTTACTGCTGACCAAAAACCATTTTACGGAGGCACGTACTTTCCACCTCAACAGTGGGGCCAATTGCTGCAAAATGTCGCTCAAGCTTACGAGAACAACAGAGATGAATTAGCGGCTTCAGCGGAAAAGTTTAAAGAAGCATTAAACCTTAGTGCAGCAAAAAAATATGGTCTTGAGGAAACGGGCAGTGCACCCACAAGCCAAGGCTTAAAAAGCATATTCACCCAATTGGCAAGATCGTTTGATACTAACAAAGGAGGCAACCAACAAGCTCCTAAATTTCCTATGCCGTCAATCTGGCAATTCTTGCTGTGCCATACTCATGAGACGGAGGACCAAGCTGCACTGAATCAACTTCTACTTACGCTAGACCAAATGGCCTATGGAGGTATCTACGATCAGATTGGTGGTGGTTTCGCACGTTATTCAGTAGATGAAGATTGGCTGGTACCGCATTTCGAAAAGATGCTATATGACAATGGTCAGTTGGTGAGTCTGTATGCTCAGGCTTTTCAACTAGCTAAGAATGACACCTATAGGGAAGTGGTCTATGAAACTATTGCATTTATCGTCCGGGAGATGACTAGCTCCGAAGGTGGTTTTTACTCCGCTCTTGATGCAGACAGCGAGGGAGAAGAAGGGAAATTTTACGTTTGGAGTTATGAAGAATTTGAGGAAGCAGCAGATGGAGAGGTAGATTGGCTGTCGGCATATTACCAAGTAACAGATCAAGGCAACTGGGAAGGAAAGAATATTTTAAATCGTACCATGAGTGACCAAGAGTTCGCGGAAAAGCACGGGTTAGATCCTATCTGGTTGAAGAATACTTTGACAGATTTTAAGTACAAGCTATTGCAGACCAGAGCCCATCGCGTCCGGCCTGGGTTGGATGACAAGATACTGACAGGCTGGAACGCCTTAATGCTTAAAGGCTTGGTGGATGCCTACGCTGCCTTTGGAGAATCCAAATTCCTAGATCTGGCCCTTGAAAATGCCAGCTTTATTTCCAAACGGCTAAGCAACAATGAGGGACTTTGGCGTACTTATAAAAATGGAAAAGCCAACATCTCAGCGTACCTTGAGGACTATGCGCTAGTGATCCAGGCTTTCATAGGTTTGTACCAGGTTACTTTTGAGGAAAAATGGCTGTATAAGGCACAAAATCTGGCCAGTTATGTTATGGAGCATTTCTATGATCCTAAAGAGCAGTTTTTTTTCTATACTGATGCCACCTCTGAAGCTCTGATTGCCAGAAAGAAGGAGTTTTTTGATAATGTAATCCCAGCCTCCAATTCAGTAATGGCGACTAACCTTTACCTTCTTGGACATCTACTCGATCGAGTAGATTACCTGGAAACCGCGCGAATCATGCTTGGCAAGATGTCGAAGCTGGTGCTCACCGAACCGCGGCACCTCAGCAATTGGGCACTGCTGTATTATCACCATATCAAACCTCTAGCCGAGGTAGCTATTGTTGGTCCGGACCATTTGCAGTTTGGAAAGGAGCTAAGCAAACACTTTGTCCCCAGAAAAGTACTTGTGGGTACGGAGACTAAAAGTGATCTACCTTTGTTGGAGGGACGGGAAGCGTCGGGTCCTGAAACAACCATTTATGTTTGCTTTGATAGAAGTTGTAAGTTGCCAGTTACTGAGGTGAAAGGTGCTTTACAACAACTCCGTTCCCAGGAATCAATAAAATAAATTTACTCATCAAATGACTCAAAGTGGCCAGCACGCTATAGCACCTCCCCAGCACAAAACTTTGTTTGCTGAAGTCATACTGCCAGTGCCGGTATCTAAGCTGTTTACCTACCGTTTGCCAGCGGAACTAAATGACGAAGTGCAAGTTGGCAGCCGGGTGATCGTTCCTTTTGGCCGTACCAAGATCTTGACCGGGATTGTCAAGCAAATACACCAACTGGCGCCTCAGAAATACGAAGCTAAATATATTTTGGAAGTACTGGACCATGAGCCGATGGTCACGGTACTGCAAATGGAACTCTTTCAATGGATAGCCAAGTACTATCTTTGCTCGCAGGGTGAAG
>JBPCUG010000309.1:0-3031 GCA_051011275.1 Cyclobacteriaceae bacterium
CCATTAAGTTGCTCAAAACCTTGTTTTAATAGTGTACCCTCAATGTCTCGGTAGTTGATAGAAGCGCGGTAATTGGTCGAGCCTGCGTTGTTAGAAAAAGTAATATTGTGCACATGGGAAACTCCAGTTTGCAGTATTTCATCTTCAAAATTGGTATCACCCCCATAATCGACCCCTCCAAAACTTATAAATTCCTGCGCGTTGGCTGGTCTGATCCTTTTATCATTCAATGCGTTACTGAAAGAGACATAGCCGTTATAGTCAACAACTGCCTTATCAGTTCCACTGCCGGATTTGGTGGTAATGATAATTACACCCGCGCTTCCCCGTGTTCCGTAAATGGCCGCAGCTGAAGCGTCTTTGAGCACATCAATGGAGGCCACATCATTGGGATCAACCAGATCTATATTTCCTCCGATTACACCGTCAATAACAACCAGTGGGGTTGAATTGGCTCCTAAAGTACTAATTCCCCTAAGATTGACGAAGAAGGGTTGATTAGGATCACTACCTGCTTTAGTTATGGCCAGTCCGGCCACTTTACCCTGCAGCAACTGATCCGTACTGAATACATTTCCCGCATTAAAATCTTCTTCAGAAACACTGGTAATTGCACTGGTGATCTCCCTCTTTCTCTGAACGCCGTATCCTGTCACCACGATCTCATCCAGTTGCGCTACATCAGCTACCATTTGTATATCTATAGTAGTCCTTCCCTGGACAGGAATTCGTTGGTTGAGAAATCCAATAAAGCTAAATACTAGCGTAGCATTTTCGTCAACCGAGATACTATACTTGCCATCTACATCGGTAATGGTTCCGTTGGTGGTGCCTTCTTCTACAATGTTAACCGCAATCATCGGGGCGCCTTGTTCGTCGATAACCGTTCCTGTCACATCCACTGGAGCAGGAGTCATTTTCTTAGAGACATTTTCCGCTACCTCAATAATATGGTCTTTGGCATTCTGACCACCTCTCTCCAGACTAACCCCATCATTTTCCAGTTTTTGAATTTCCTTTATATGATAACCGATTTTCTTGGCATTCTTTCGGCCCCTTCTGGTCTTTTCGTAAATGACATAATATTTGCCCCCATAGGATTGGTAGGCAAAAGGTGTAGGGGCCAAAAGGCGATCAATGGCCTTATCGGCATTTTCATTTTCCACTGATTCGAAATCAACAGTGATCTCACTTAGTTGCTCCGAATTGAAGGTGAAAAACACCTGGTGCATTTCACCCAGTTCTTGCAATACCTCGGTAAGTGCCCGCGGCTCTGCGGCCCACCCATAGGCGGGTCCAAGCAACAGAAGCAGGGCAATGTAAATGTAGGTCTGTTTCATCGGGGTTGACTTTATTTATGACATGGGTTTAGTACTTTTTTATTCTATCTTATAAAAAGCTTATTCCTTTCTTTTCTTATGTCCACATCCAGGGTGTTTTCTAAAATAGGGATAACCACCTCGAGGTTTTCCATGGGTACTCCGATGGTTCTTTTCTCACTTAACATCGCTTTGTTGGTTACCTTTATATCTACCCCATAGATCTCTTCTATCTTTTTCAGGATCTCCAAAACGGTAGTGTTGTTTAATTGCAAAACCCCCTCTTTCCACGAGGTGTAAGTGTCCTGGGAAACGCGCTTTCGCTCTACGATCTTTTTCTGATCGGCTGAGAAGGCTATGAAATCTCCTGGACTAAGGGTCTCTTTTTCTATTCCCAAATCGAGAGCAATCTTGCCTTCTTTTAAGTAAACCTCAGTTCGCTCGCCCCGATCCTGGACATTAAATTCAGTCCCTGACACCTCCACGGTTAAATCGTCGGTGATGACCTGAAACTTCAATCCGGTAGTAGGTTTTTTAGTAACAGAAAAAAACGCCTCTCCCTCCAGCCAAACCTGCCTGGTAATTCCATTGGCCCAATCTTTAGCCACTATTAGTTCGGAATTAGCATGGAGCTCTACCACCGAACCATCAGGTAATTCCACTGTTTCCCACTGGCCAAAGTCCGTCCTATAAGTAGTCATACCATCAAGCCCAACGAAGAAGTACCAACCAAAGAAGCCAAGTAATGCCGCCACTGAAGCAGCCACTGCGATACGCTGATACACAGGAAAAATGCGAACCTTAGGCTTCTTTTTGCTAGCTTCTTTAGGGTTCGATCCTCTTTCTAGCACCCGGCCCAGTTTGATCTGCAGTTCTCGTTCGCTTATGTCGGTTGATTCAAAATATCCACCTAATCCCAGCAAAAATGCTTTGGCCTCTTTTATAGGCTCTTTCTTATGGGGATATGCCAGCAAAAACGTTCGCCAGTATCTGCCCTGCTCCTCCGAAGGAGCCATCACCCATTCTTTAAATTTGTCGTCTTCAATAAAATCTTCGAATTCGAAGGCACTATAGTTTGGTGAACTTTCCATTAAACTAAAGAATCAATATTGGTGTATTTGAAATTGCAGCAGTGAATATGACCCACATAACTGCATGATTGATGGGGGGTAATTTTGTAACCTTTATTTTGGATTTTTTTTAACAAAGGAAACTAACAACACAGTTGATGTGTGGCTAACGCACCTTAGTCAGAAGGCAGATTGCGATCCCAGGCAGGGCTCCGCCCTTCATGAGTCGCATACAACTCAGTTTCAAAATGAAACTTATCTACTCTAACTAACAAGTTTATTTGCCCTCCTTAAGTAAGTAGGGTCAATTTGCAGTCTAAATTGAAGACCAATGTGTTTCAGTTTAATGACTACATTTTTGCTCTTTTTTGTCCCTCTGATAATAAATCCTTTTAGTCCGGTCCAAATTCCGCCAATTACTTCCACCGCATCTCCTATTTGATAATGTTCAGCTTTGATTAAATCTATTTCCTCGAATTGGCCTGTCACCCGTTTTAGTAAATTGATCTCATTTTCCGGGATGGGATAGATCTCATTTCCGATGGTCAGGAATTGGATTACATATGGGTTTTTAAATACCTCTGCTCTTTGCTTTTGGTTGATCTTAACAAACACATAACACCTGATCAAAGGGATATCATA
>JBPCUG010000310.1:0-2580 GCA_051011275.1 Cyclobacteriaceae bacterium
ATATGAAAGAAGACAATATAAATCGGATACTTGACCTTGGTGTGGAAATTATGAATCGAAAGGGCTATCACCAGCTGGGATTAAAAGAATTGTTAAATACCGCCGGAATTCCTAAAGGCTCCTTCTATTACTATTTCGATAGCAAGGAAGACTTTGGCAAAAAGGTGATCAGCCACTACGCCGAGAATACCCTCAACTATATGAGTTCAATTCTATTGGACAAGAGTAAAAGCCCTGGTGAAAGATTATTACTTATGTTCAAGGACCGGGGTAACGCATACAAGAAATCGGCATATAGAGAAGGGTGCATAATGGGAGATTGTAGTAACGAATTAGCGGGACAGTACGAATCAATACAATTACTGCTTGAAAATAAATTCTCCAGCTGGAGCGCAATTATCAGTGAGTGTATCACGGAGGGGCAGGACATAGGTGAGTTTAAACATGAGTTACCCCCGGAGGATTTGGCTGATTTTATCCTAAATAGTTGGGAGGGAGCCTTGACTCGCATGAAAGCTGCTCGTTCCAATAAACCCTTTGAGTTATTCATAGATTACACTATGAATGTATTATTGAAACCATAAAAAAAAATTTACTCAATTAATAGACGACTGGTCTAATATCTCTGAAAACAGATTACAAATTTTAATAAACAGAATAAATGTTCAACAAATCTAAAATCAAAAAATCATGAAAAATGTACAAGAATCAAACAACGAACAAACAGTATTGGAAACGCAAGACTCGAAAGTCGAGATTGCCAAGACTGTCCAGCACTATATCGATGGAGCCAAATCCGGCAAAGGCGCCGACATGAAGCCCGCCTTTCATAAGGACGCTACGATTTTCGGTTATGTCGGTGAGGACCTCTTCGCCGGTCCCATCCAGATACTTTTTGACTGGAATGACCAGAACGGTCCGGCGACTGAGCTACTGGCGCGGATTGCCAGCATCGATATCATCGACACGGTCGCCACTGTGCGATTGGAGCTGGCTAATTGGACCGGCTTCCGATTCACCGACCTGTTCACGTTGCTCAAAGTCGACGGGCAATGGAAGATCATGAATAAGGTCTTCCATCTGCACTCATGAGGGATCGGAGCGCAGACGTCTTCTCCTGAAAAAAAGAGGCCAGAGTTAATTCTCCGCAAGGGGATTTGCTCTGGCCGTCGATCCGCTAGACGGTCTCAGAATTTAAATAAATAATTTTTATAATTTTTAAATAATAAAATAATGACAAAGCAAAAACAAAAAGTAGTGGTGACCGGCAGCAGTAATGGCATTGGTTACTTAACGGTACTAACTCTTGCCCGGCAAGGCCACCAGGTCTTTGCTACAATGCGTGGGTCAGAGGGCAAGAATTCCAAAAAGAAAAATGAATTACTGGAAATTGCTCACAAAGAGAAGTTGGCTATTAATATAGTGGAACTGGATGTGACCAGTAAGAATTCGGTAAGCAAGGCTGTAGACCAAATCATTAAATCCGTTGGTAAGGTGGATGCACTGATCAATAATGCGGGGGTAATGTTTGTGGGAGTAACCGAAGCCTACAGCTTGGAGCAAGTACAACAGCAATTTGATACCAATTTCTTTGGAGTAATAAGGGTTACCAAGGCCTTCTTGCCACACTTGAGGGAAAATGGTAGCGGTTTGGTCATAAATGTATCATCACTAGCGGGCCGATTGGCATTTCCTTTTTTTGGTGTTTATGGCGCCAGTAAATGGGCCCTGGAAGCATACAGTGAGTCCTTAAGGTATGAGTTAGCCCCTATTGGCATTGATGTGGCCATTGTAGAACCCGGCCCATTTCCATCAGGTTTGCTGTACAGCGGTCCTAAAGAAGCAGATAACCATATAAAAGATGACTATGGTGATATAAGCCAAATTCCTGGAGCAATGCTCTCCAACTTTGATGGCATGTACAAAAGTCCGGAGGCACCTGTAACGCAGGATGTGGCTGATGCGATTTCCAAACTTGTTCAAACCAAGGCGGGATCCCGTCCTTTGCGTACGGTATCCGGGCTGGATTTTGGAACCATAGACCTGAATGCAGCTACAGCACCAATCCAGGAAGGGTTAGTAAAGGATGTGCTGCAAATGGAACATTTATTAGAACTAAAAGTATAAACTATTATAGGACATAATGCTTTGGCTAAAGGATGGCCAAATTCAACCTTTTCAAAACTTAACCAAAAACAAAATGGAAACACAAGAAGTAAACCTAAAGGAGGTTAAAGAAGCGATCACCAAAACCCTCCAGTACTATATCGATGGAGCCAAGTCTGGTAAAGGCGACGATATGAAACCCGCCTTTCACCAGGACGCGACGATTTTCGGTTATGTCGGTGAGGACCTCTTCGCCGGCCCCATCCAGGAGCTCTTTGACTGGAATGACCAGAACGGTCCGTCGACAGGGCTCCAAGCACGGATCGCCAGCATTGACATAGTCGACACCATCGCCACAGTGCGGCTGGAGCTCGACAACTGGACAGGCAACCGGTACACCGATCTGTTCACCATGCTCAAAGTGGACGGGGAATGGAAGATCATAAATAAGGTCTTTCATCTGCACTCATGAGG
>JBPCUG010000311.1:0-2810 GCA_051011275.1 Cyclobacteriaceae bacterium
CCAGTTCGATCCATCATCGGAAGTAGCAAAACCCAAACCACTGTAGGTCTCATTTTCAGAATTGTCGAAGGATCCATACCACATCAAGAATTTTCCAGTAGCAGGCTCTAGCATTACGACAGGGTGAGATACATCTTCGGTGATATCTTTGGGACCTTCACTTTCCCAAGCTAGATTGGGAGTCATAATCGGATTATTATTGTCCTTATCCCAATCATACCCATTGGTGGACACAGCATGACTGATCAGGATATCATTACTAGATCCGAATGAATTATACCAAATATGATAAGTGCCATCCTTGATATAGGCAGTCGGGTCAGAAACGACACCGGCATCACCAATGGAAAAGCCAGGTTCCATTACAAGTCCCCTTTTACTACCTAGGGATAAGTTGGCCTCAAGGCGCTCCCACGTGATACCATCAGCTGAGTAGGCCAGTCCTATCTTTGTGCTATCCGGAGCAGTTTTGTTTGATCCGCCATACCACATTTTGTATTTTTTGGATTGATCCGATTCGGCATGGTCAATAGTCACCGTAGGTACCTCAGTCCTCTGATTATCCCAGGCATTAGGATCTGTAACCGGTTCAAAAACAATTTGAAGATCTGACCAGTTGGATCCATCTACCGACTCGGAGTAACAGATGAATGCATAACTATTGTCGGCGCTTACGCAGCCGGCCCAAAGTTTGAATTCACCACTGTCAAAGACCACAGTAGGATCACTGATGTTGGTAATTAGTACGGTATCGCTGGTTTGACTGGCAATTACGGCATTTTTACTATCGCGTGACCAAATATTTGCAGGGAGCTCTCCATTCTTAAGATCGGGGCCCAAATCGTCATTGCCACAAGAGAGGAAGCCGAAAATCGCAATAAAACATAGCCACTTAGGAATATGAATAAAATACGTCATGGGAATAGCTAATTTTTTCGAAATTGAGTAAGCAAAAATACTCATATGCCTAACTTAGAATTTTAAAAATTTGTGACATTAACTTCTCATGTAACATTTTGATTTACTTTGTTTTAAATGATATTGGTCTTGCTACTCTCAAGTAATTTATTTATCCACCTATATTAAGTACAATTGAATAGCCTAATCGCCTACCAAAGTATACAGAAACATCCAACTGGAAATATGAATTATAAAAACCTCATGAACAGAAATACTTCCCATATTCTGTCTTATTTGGTTGCGTTATTTGTCTTGTCCTGCAATACCCAACAAAAAAGCCAATACTATTTAGGGCAAGGTATTATGGTCGGTGAAGTGACCAGCAGCTCCGCAATTCTTCAATCTCGGCTGACAAGTTCTGACACCCTGGTCAATGGTGACATCCCAGGAATCCCCGGTATTGGTAAATTCGAAGTTGCTATTGATCCTAATTTCGGCGATCCTATCTTTTCTCCTATACAATTGGCAAAGGCTGAAAACGATTTCATTCTCAAGTGGAGTGTTAGCAACCTTGATCCAGCGCAAAAGTATCATTATCGATTGCACTTCGGACCCACAGAAAACGATCTACAAGTCGGCACAGCTGGAACTTTTAAAACATTGGCTGGCCCGAATGATGAGGCCGCCACCTCTTTGGCTATTGTCACAGGAATGAACTACTATCATTTTCACTTTGGTAAATACGAGAAAAGTGCAGCATATCCCGGTGAAGACAAACACCTTGGTTATCCGGCACTAGAGGCCATCAAGAAATTACGACCGGATTACTTTATTGGCACTGGAGACAATGTTTATTTTGATCATCCGAATGAGCCGAATTTTCGTAGGGCGAAGGAAGCTGACAAAGCACCTCATCATGGCAGATACAACGGAAAGGAAGTGATCGATGAATCCGGCATGCGTAAAAAGTATCATGAGCAATTTAGTCAACATAGGTTCAGACAGCTTTTTCGGGAAGTAGGAACCTATTGGCTTAAAGATGATCACGACTATCGGTTCAATGATGCAGATCCTTTTCGAGATCACTCCATTTCTCATCAGTTGGGAATTAAAAATTTCAAGGAGCAATTGCCGGTTGCATCAGACCTTAATACTGAAACTTATCGCACCCATAGAATGAGCCAAGACTTGCAGCTTTGGTTTGTGGAAGGTCGTGACGACAGAAGTGCAAATAACAAAAAAGATGGTCCGGGCAAAACACTTTGGGGAGCTGAACAATTGGAGTGGTTAAAAAGCACTTTACTTTCCAGCGATGCTACTTTTAAAATACTAGTATCCCCTACTCCACTGGTTGGTCCAGACGATCGTTACAAGAGCGACAACCATACCAATCCGAATGGTTTCAAATACGAAGGTGACCGGTTCTTTGAATGGCTATCTGACAATAAATCAGCTATTGGAAGTTTTCACATTATTTGCGGTGACCGGCATTGGCAATACCATGCCATCCATCCTTCCGGCTTCGAAGAATTCTCCACCGGAGCACTGATCGATAACAACTCCCGTGCGGGACGTTTATCAGGTGATCCTGATTCCACTGATCCCGATGGAACAATCGAGCAACTCTATGTGCAAGGCACTAAGGAAGAAGCTTCAGGAGGGTTTTTGCTACTTAATATCACCCCTAATCATGAAAGAGCTGAAGCAAAATTTAGTTTTTATGATGAGCATGGCAATCTGTTATACGAGGCTCTGCGTTATCCCAAATAGGGTTAAAGGATTTCTCCACATTTCTTTTCTATTCTCATTGATTGAGGCTAAATTTATTTATGCCTGGAACTGTAGATTTGCTCTCCGCTTTTGGTGTTACCGACCAGGTTCTTACCAAAGAAGAGAAGACTTTCCTGGAC
>JBPCUG010000312.1:0-3920 GCA_051011275.1 Cyclobacteriaceae bacterium
GGCAAAGCCCTTGATCAAGCTAAGCAAGGAAGGCTGCACATTTTGAATGAAATGAAGAAGACTTTGACCGAACCTCGCGCTGACTTGAAACCCAATGCTCCTAGGTCTGTTACAATTAACATTGAACGAGACATGATCGGTGCGGTGATCGGACCAGGCGGTAAGGTGGTACAAGAAATACAAAAAGAAACCGGCGCTACCGTGATCATCGAAGAAGTAGAGAAGGGCGGAGTTGTAAATGTCTTTGCTGTGAACAAAGAAGCAATGGAAGATGCTGTGGGAAGGATTAAGCAGATAGTTTCTGTACCTGAAGTGGGAGAGGTTTATACTGGCAAGGTGAAATCAATCATGCCTTTCGGAGCTTTCATTGAAATCATGCCAGGAAAAGATGGATTGCTTCATATATCTGAAATCAAGTGGGAACGTGTAGAGAATATGGAAGGGGTGATGGAAGTCGGCGAGGAAGTACAGGTAAAGCTTATTGAGATTGACAAGAAGACCGGCAAATACCGACTATCTAGAAAAGTGCTATTGCCCAAGCCTGAACGGGATAAAGTAGAGAAAAGCTAAAACCCAAAGGCATTAATCTTTGAATTTATTGATTTTTGAGAAAGTTTTGAGGAACTTTAAACATAATGCCTCAAATGTATAACCACAAACTTAACTCTATTATCTAAACCTATACTCAATGCGACAGCTTAAGATAAGCAAGCAAATAACCAATCGAGAAAGTCAATCACTCGATAAGTACTTACAAGAAATTGGCAAAGTTGATCTGCTTACTCCGGACGAAGAAGTAACCCTCGCACAGAAAATTAGGGAAGGTGACCAAATGGCATTGGAAAAATTAACCAAAGCCAATTTGCGTTTTGTTGTATCTGTGGCAAAGCAGTATCAGAACCAAGGACTATCATTGGGAGATCTTATCAACGAAGGAAATTTGGGACTGATCAAAGCGGCGCAAAGGTTTGACGAAACCAGAGGCTTTAAGTTTATTTCCTATGCAGTTTGGTGGATCCGACAATCAATCTTACAAGCTTTGGCTGAGCAGTCCAGAATTGTTCGACTTCCTCTCAACAGAGTTGGTTCCTTGAACAAGATATCAAAAACCTTTTCCGAGCTAGAACAAAAATTTGAAAGAGAGCCTTCGCCTGATGAACTGGCTGAAGTGCTTGAGGTAACTACCTCGGAGGTAGTAGATACAATGAAGATCTCAGGACGACATGTTTCAATGGATGCACCTTTTGTTCAGGGTGAGGAGAATAGTTTGTTGGATGTGTTGGAGAATGACGGGGAGGAAACTCCGGATAACGAACTTATGAATGATTCGCTACGCCGCGAGGTTCAGCGAGCGTTGTCCACTTTGACCCAAAGGGAAGCTGATGTTATTAAGTTGTACTTCGGTTTAAACGGAGAGCATTCGATGACTTTAGAAGAAATAGGGGAGAAATTCAACCTTACTCGAGAACGTGTAAGGCAAATCAAAGAAAAGGCTATCAGAAGATTAAGACATACTTCTAGAAGTAAAACTTTAAAACCTTATCTAGGTTGAATCATTCTAATAAACTATTTGTTAAAAAGGGTCTCTTTCGGAGACCCTTTTTTTATGAAATTATTTCGTTAATTTCGCCACAGCTCAAAATGAGAAAACCTTGATAATGCAATGGAAGAAAATCACGTAAATGTACTAATAATTGGATCCGGGCCGGCAGGATATACTGCTGCGGTTTATGCTGCAAGGGCGGGCCTGAATCCGGTCCTCTACCAGGGAGGCCAGCCAGGTGGCCAACTCACAATAACCAACGATGTTGAGAATTATCCAGGGTACCCTGATGGAGTAATGGGGCCGGATATGATGATTGATTTTCAAAAACAAGCCGAAAGATTTGGCACAGATGTTAGATACGGCGTAGTTACATCAGTCGATTTCAATAGTTATCCTTTAAAGGTTACAGTTGACGAAAAACACCAGATTTTCGCTAATGCTGTTATTATCTCGACAGGTGCCTCAGCAAAATGGTTAGGACTTCCTTCAGAGGAACGTTTTAATGGCAAAGGAGTATCTGCATGCGCAGTTTGTGATGGCTTCTTTTTCAAAGGAAATGACGTAGCAGTGGTGGGTGGCGGAGATACTGCAGCGGAAGAAGCAAGTTACCTCTCTAAATTGTGCAGTAAGGTGTATCTATTGGTACGAAGAGATGAGCTCAGAGCTTCAAAGATTATGCAACAGCGGGTGATGAGCATTGATAATATAGAAATTATGTGGCATACTGAAGCTGAAGAGGTGCTGGGAAATGATGAGGTAGAGGCAGTAAGAGTTGTCAATAATCAGACTGGCGAAAAACAAGAAATCCCGGTAAAAGGATTCTTCGTAGCCATCGGACATGAGCCTAATACCGCTATTTTCAAAGATTTCCTAGATATGGACGAGAATGGGTACATCAAAACTGTGCTCGGAAGTACTAAAACCAACATCGAAGGCGTTTTTGCTAGTGGAGATGCACAAGACCACATATACCGGCAGGCAGTAACCGCCGCCGGGAGTGGCTGCATGGCTGCATTGGACGCAGAAAGATTTTTAGCAGCCAAGGAAATGGAGACAGCTTAAGATGAAGTATCAGCTATTTGCAGGAATAGTTTTATCGGTTTTATTCACTACCCACCTTTCCCTAGGCCAGGGAAAACTGTATCATCCTATTGCCAGTGACGAAGAGGCAACTGAAAGTTCATTTACTAGTGAGGCGAGATCGGGTGGTGGAAGAAACGATCCCGAGTATGGGACTTACAGGATAAATAGCGATATGGAAATTGATTGTGTATGGATCAATGCACATGATTATTTTGCTACCTGGACAAGTTTTAAAGTCAATCCGTATGGTTTGGATGGTGCCAAATTTAAAGATACCGTGCAACTAAAACTATATGATCCTTCTACGGATTCTAGTTGGGTTATGCCTATCAATAATACCCACATAACCTCCAAGTTTGGGCGTAGAAGTTATCGCTGGCATTATGGCACAGATTTGAAGCTGCAACTGGGAGATTCGGTCAGGGCGTCTTTCGAAGGAATTGTCCGTATAGTTGATTATGAAAGACGTGGTTATGGGCATTATGTGTTGGTGCGACATAAGAATGGGTTAGAGACTTTGTATGGACACTTGTCCAAAACTAAAGTTAAAATAGGCGAAGAGGTCAAAGCCGGGCAAACCATAGGTTTGGGAGGAAGCACCGGCAGAAGTTCGGGAACACACCTTCACTATGAAGTGAGATATCGGGGTAATGCCATCGACCCTATCAGCTTATATGATTTCAAAAATGATCAACTACTATGTGAAGACTTGGAAGTCACTCCGGCCACTTTTAAATATCTTAAGGACGCTAGAAAAGTAATTTACCATCGTATAAGGAAAGGAGATTCCCTTAGCAAGATTGGTGTCAGATACGGTGTGTCGATAAATCAACTTTGCCGCTTAAATCGAATCAATCGCAAAACCATCTTAAGGATAGGTCGCAGGTTGCGGATCAATTAGTTATATTGGCGACCATGAAATTAGACTTACTTGCCATTTCTGCGCATCCTGATGACGCTGAGCTCGGTTGTTCCGGTGCTCTTATGGTGGCCTTATCCAAAGGAAAAAGAGCCGGTATTGTCGATCTTACTCGCGGGGAGATGGGGACGCGTGGTACCGTAGCGATCAGAGATCAAGAAGCGGCCGATGCAGCTCAAATTATGGGACTCACCACAAGGGAGAACCTCAATTTCAAAGATATTTATTTCACCAATGACGACACACATCAAATTGAGGTGGTGAAAATGATCAGGAAATACCAACCAGAAGTCATAATTACCGGAGCAATTCGCGATAGGCATCCTGATCATGCCAAAGGTTCAGCTTTAGTAAAGCAAGCTTGTTTCATGT
>JBPCUG010000313.1:0-3050 GCA_051011275.1 Cyclobacteriaceae bacterium
AGCTGTAAATGTTAAAGAGGGAGCTACTGTAAAAGCAGGTCAGACGCTGCTTCGTCTGGATGCTGAAATTTTAGAAAACAATATTGCGGAATTGGAAACTGCTTTAGATCTGGCAACCACGGTTTACAAAAAGCAAGCACGTTTGTGGGACAAACAAATTGGGACTGAAGTCCAATATTTGCAAGCCAAGAATAATAAAGAGTCATTGGAACGCAGGCTGGCTACAGCTCAATCTCAACGTAATCAAGCTTATGTAAAGGCACCGTTTTCGGGTGTAGTGGACCTGGTAAATATAAAGCAAGGGGAGATGGCCTCTATGGGCATGCCTTTATTGCGGATCGTAAACATGGGTGAGATGCATATCCTTGCCGATGTTCCTGAGCGATACCTTTCCGGAGTGAAAGCCGGAGATTCTGTCGAAGTCCTTTTTCCTTCATTGGATCGTGAAATTGCTTCTACGGTTACGGCCGTTGGTCAGGTGATCAATCCGCTAAATCGCACATTCACAGTTGAAGTGGATCTGCCGGCAAATGATAGGGACTACAAGCCTAATATGACCGCAGTACTAAAGGTAAAAGACTATGAAAGTCCTGAAGCGCTAATTGTTCCTTCAGGTATTATCCAGAAAGACAACATTGGCGACTATTTATACAAGGTCACAGAGAATGAGAATACATTAGAAGCACGTAAGGTCCATATAACGCTAGGCAAAACTTATGGAGGTACAACAGAGATAACTGAGGGTTTGGCAAGCGGTGATAAATTGGTGAACGAGGGCTATCGTGAAGTGACTGATGGCGTGAAGGTGAGTAAAGCTGAAAAGACTACACTTTAATCCGAAGCTGCTATGGCAAAAGAAAAAACGAAAGGGATCTTAAAGGAATTTGGCCTTACCAATTTTGCCCTAAACAATCGTACCTCTGTGTTTGTGCTTACTGTCCTGATAGTGGCGCTGGGCATTTACTCATACCAAACTCTGCCTAAAGAGAGTTATCCCGAGGTAGAGATCCCCACTGTTTATGTTGGAACTGCTCATCCTGGCAATTCCCCAGTTGATATGGAAAACCTGATCACCAGGCCTTTGGAAAAGGAGATCAACACTATTGATGAAATAGATAATATTAACTCCACCTCAGTACAAGACTATTCCACCATAATAATTGAATTTGTTACTGGAACTGATGTACAGGAAGCGCTGACCAAAGTAAAGGATGCTGTTGACAAAGCTAAGCCTGAATTACCCACTGATCTTGACCGGGATCCCGATGTATTCGAATTGAACTTCTCTGAGTTCCCGATGCTTAACATAAACCTATCGGGCAACTACAGTCTGGACAAGCTCAAGGATTACGCCGAGGTGCTGGAAGATGAAATTGAAAAATTCACTGAAGTTTCTCGGGTTGATATCCGTGGGATTGATGAAAAGGAAGTGCGTGTAATGGTGGACCCGCTTGCATTAGAGGCTCGTGAGTTAAATTTTGAAGATATAGAAACTGCGATCGGTGCGGAAAACCTCACTTTATCCGGTGGAAATATTTTGACCAATGGTGTGCGGCGAACCATCCGGGTGGTGGGGGAATTTGAGGACCCCATGCAAATGCAGGATATCGTGATCAAGAATGAAGAACAGAATATTGTTTACCTCAGTGATATTGCCAGAATTGAATTCGATTATAAAGAGACAATGAATTTTGCTCGACTGGGAGGTGAGCAGGTAGTGATGGTAGATGTGATCCGAAGGAGCGGAGAGAACCTCCTGATCCTGACAGACAAGATCAACGGAGTATTAGAGGATCCGGCAAGGCTAGGTTTCCCTGAAGGGCTCACCATTACAACCACCAATGATCAATCGGTACAGACCAGTGAGATGGTGAGCAGTTTGGAAAATAATATTATTTCTGGAGTGATCCTGGTGGTGCTGGTATTACTTTTTTTCTTAGGCACCCGCAACGCTCTTTTTGTGGGGATTGCCATTCCCTTATCCATGTTCATGGCCTTTATAATCTTAAGCGCCTTTGGTATTACCATCAATATGATGGTGCTTTTCTCTTTGATAATGGCATTGGGAATGCTGGTGGATAACGGTATTGTTGTAGTGGAGAATGTGTATCGCTTGATGGAGCAAGGGATGAAACCTTTACAAGCTACTCGTGAAGGAGTGGGAGAGGTGGCCCTACCTATAATAGCATCTACTGCAACTACCTTGGCTGCCTTTTTGCCCTTGGCGTTTTGGCCAGGCATGATGGGAGAATTTATGAAGTTCTTACCGATCACTTTGATCGTGACACTGGCTTCTTCTTTGTTTGTAGCCCTGGTGATCAACCCGGTGCTTATATCAGTTTATATGCGTACCGGTAAGCCTGATATCGATAAACCAAGGGTTCGACGGCGGTCGATTATTATGGCCTTGATCGGTCTGGTGTTTATTATTGTTGGCTTGACTATGCAGTCGACGATGCGTGTGGGTCTAATCGTTATCGGTAATTTGCTCGCCCTTTTCGCCCTGCTTACCATGTTTAATGTTTTCGCTTTGACCCCAATGTCAAATTGGTTTCAAAGCCATTTTTTACCCAGCCTGGAGAAGAGGTATACTAAAGTGTTGAGCTATGCTTTACGTGGTCACAATCCAAAGTGGTTTCTAGGTGGAACCATCTTTGCATTGTTCTTTTCCGCTAGTTTACTGGGAGTACTTACACCCAAGATCCTATTCTTCCCGGAGAATCAACCAAAATATATAAATGTTTTTGTAGAGTTTCCCGTAGGTACTGATATTGAAAAAACTAACCGCTTTACCGAAAAGGTAGAGGCCATTGTGTTAGAGGTAATTGAACCTTACCGGTTCATGGTTGAATCGGTAGTTACTAATGTAGGGGAAGGCACGGCTGATCCCAATGACCCTACCGCTATTGGTCAGCAAGAGACACCACATAAAGGCCGAGTGATGGTGAACTTTGTAGAGTTTCGTTATCGCGAGGGACAAAATACTAAAGAGATCATGGAGGAGATAAGAGACGCAGTAAAAGGCTACCCTGGAGTTACGATTACGGTAG
>JBPCUG010000314.1:0-4764 GCA_051011275.1 Cyclobacteriaceae bacterium
TTCGGAATTTGGACGAGGCACAGCATAGTATGATGGATTGGATGCGCAGTTACAACACAAGTATGGCTATTGAAGACCCGAAGGAGCGCTTACTGGTAATGGGAAAGGAAAAAACGGCCATTCTTGAGGTAGAAGCTCAAATGAAGTCGGCGGTAACTGCGGCAGAAGCGGCTTTGAAAACTGATTGATCCTATTTACAGCTGGTCAATATCTTTTCCACCTCATTTACGGAAATCAAGCCCTTATTATCCCCCCAAGAGTTCGTAATAAAAGTGATTATTTCGGCTATTTGCAGCGGTGTAAGGCTAGAATTCTCAGGCATCACCATATTGTATTGCAATCCATTCACGATTATGGGCCCTTCAATCCCATATCGGATCAAACAGATGGTCCGATCTACATCTGCTTTTATAAAATCAGATTGTGCTAAGGGAGGGTAAAGGGTCCCCAATCCGCGCCCATCTTCTTGATGGCAATTAGCACAGTGTTTTACATATAGCTTTTGTCCTTCGGCGGTATATTGTTTGAGTTTGATTTGCTCTGAACTGCTTGTACACCCAACCATAAGTCCAAGTATTACCAATGAAGCAATTTGCCTTGTACACATAAGTGGTTTTATTCCTCCTTTAACAAAGTCCTTACATCTGAGATTAGTAGATCCACTTTATCAGGCTTGGTTCCATCGTAGATGCCTCGAATGCGTTTGTTTTTGTCGACCAGGATAAAGGCTCCACTATGTATGACCCCTCTGGGAGCTTCGGGGTCATCTTTGGCGGTAACCATATAGTACTTTTGCGCTATGTCATAGATTTGCTCTTGGGGGCCGGTGACAAATTGCCATTGATCTCCGGTTATACCGAGCCGATCTGCATAGTCTCTCAGAACTTCCGGTGTATCGTATTCCGGATCAATAGTATGTGAAAGAAACCCAACTTCTTCCAGATCATGATAGGCATTGTAAACTCTAAGCATTTGGGTTTTCATTATCGGGCATATGTCCGGGCAAGAAGTAAAGAAAAAATCTGCCACAAAAATTTTGTTTTTAAATTGATCAGGCCCCACCCATAGACTGTCTTGATTGAGTAGTTGGAAGTCACCCACCTTATGATAGATCGTATCTCCCGCTTGATTGATCTCCCGCCTTCCTAAATAGGGCAATTCCTTTTCCTGACAAGCCAGTATGCTGATGGCTACGAGAACCAGCCAATATATTTTCATAGGTTTTTGCTTCTTTTCTTTTTGTAAAGTTGAATTGCTATCATTAAAACGGTGGCAAAAATAACCAAACCGATTAAGCCCCAGGCCATACTCAAAGTGTTTTTTAGGATTACCAGAAATATGATGCTTACTAAAAGCACCGTAGCGACCTCATTCCAGACCCTTAACCAATTAGAAGAGTGCTTGGGTTTATCATATTGCAATCCTTCGAAAATAATATGTGTGTATATCTGGTATCCGAAAAGCAAACTGACCAAACCTAACTTTACCCATAACCATATAGGCACAGGCGGAGGATACATAAAGAATAGAGACCAGCCAAAACCCAAAGTCAATATAGCTGAAGGCCAAGTTATAAAGTACCATAAAAGCCTTGAAATTCTCTTGTATTCCGCAGCTAATATTGATCGCTCAGGTTCCGCTTTGTCGTATGATTCGGTTTGATAGATAAACAGTCGAATTATATAAAACAGCCCGGCAAACCAAGTTACTACGAAAATAATATGAAGGGCTTTTATGTAAAGGAATGTCATTGATCTGTAGAAAAGGGGTAGTATCTCAAGTTGAGGTCTGATCCCATGCGAAATTGTAAATTTATTTTTTGTTTACCATAAAAAAACCCCTTTTGATTTACATAAAGAAATTCTAAATTATTGAACGAAAACTACCCTAGTAGTTGTTAGCATTCTAAGGCAGCATTTTTTGCTAAAAAGGGGTATATAAACTTGTAGCTGAGTTTTTATGGAAAACAGTAATCTTTGGTACGTCGAGAACGTGGATCTCTATGAGATGCTATGTCCTCGAAAAATGAAAACTAAAGGGACCGAACAGGATAACAACACCTACCAAAAAGATCAATTTATCTATTTGGAAAATGAGCCCTCCGATCAGGTATACATGATTGCCCAGGGCCGCATCAAAATCGGTAGTTACTCAGAAACAGGCAAGGAAATTACCAAGACCATTTTATCGAGAGGTGAGATTTTTGGAGAGATGGCGCTTACTGGTGAGGAATTGCGGCAGGACTTTGCACAATCAGCAGAAAATGATACTATTGTCTGCCCCACGAGTATCAGTGATATGCAGTCCCTAATGCTGGACAATCGAAATCTAAGCTTGAAAATATTTAAGCTGATGGGTTTTAGGCTAAGAAAGCTCGAAAGACGACTGGAATCGTTGGTCTTTAAAGATGCCAGAACCAGGATTGTTGAATTCATTCGGGAAATGGGCGAAGAACGAGGTACGAAGGTTGGTTTTGAGACCTTGATAAAGAATTATCTTACCCATCAGGATATTGCCAACCTAACTGGAACTTCTCGTCAAACGGTCACCACTATTATGAATGAGCTCAGGGATCAAAATCTTATCAATTTTGACCGCCGTCGTATCCTTATTCGGGATATAGCCAAACTAAAGTAAATCTACTTTTCTTGCCCATGAGGGCATTGTGATCAAGTCTTCCACTAGGTCAATATCTCGAAGCTGAGGTAGTATTTTGTGGGCTATTTTCAACTCCATAACATCTGCCATGGTATCGGAGTATACCGAATCGGTGCTCCAATTTTTATTTTCGAAAAGTTGATCCACCATCTGGTTAAGCCCTAAAAGATAGTAACCACCATCCAATGACGGCCCAATAGTCAACGGTAATTTCTTCAACTCATTAAAGGCATCATACAAAATATCCGAAGTTAGTTGATAGCAATCACTGCCAATGAGGCAAATTGATTTGTACCCTCGCGCAAAACCGGTTTCAAAAGCATGCTGCATGCGCTGCCCGAGATCTTCGCCCACTTGCCCATATTTCTGAAATGATTCCTCCTCCCATTGATCGTCATTATCAATGCGATCGGAATAGAATACTGCCTTGTCAAATGGCAATGGTTTTGTAAGCTGGTGGGTATAGTTCAACAGCTCTTGATATATATCTAATGCGGCTTTTTCTCCGAGGCTGTTGGCCAGACGTGTTTTAACCTGCCCAAGAACTGGGTTTTTCACAAATATGATCAGCAGGTTTTCATTCATAAACCTTTTCCCCTTTTTGCAGCCATTTTGACCAATTCTTATTGTAGGTATGCACTCGTTCGGTCGGTTGCTTATTTTCGTCAATAACAGGAAGGCCTTCATTTTTCCAACCGAAAATCCCGCCATATAAATTGCTCACATCTTTAAAACCAAGTTCCAAAAGTTGCTCTCCCACTCGTTCACTTCTTACCCCTATTGCGCAGTAAACAACTATTTTGGACTCCTTGGAAATTCCCTGCACATCCTCTGATTTAAAGCCATCGTAATCAATAAACCTGGCATTTGAAATGTGGCTCACCTTGTACTCTTTTTCGCTTCTGATATCCAGTAAAACGACCTGCTGAGGATCCAGTTTGGAAAGGTCTTTTGGCTTGATTAAAGGTACGGTTCCATGGTATAGTTGTTCCATCTTCTCATCAAATGACACTTGACCACAAGCATTCAGACTAATAGCTACAATCAATAGTAGTAAAGGAAGTTTTATACCCTTCATATCAGCAATCAACTGTTTATTGGTTTAAATCGTTCACTGATTTTATCAGAATCGAGAATTTCCCATATAGCAATGCCCGCTACTAAAAGGTATTCCATTATTACGATACCAAGATTTTCTTGAAAACCTGTTTTGGAATATCCGATATAGGTAAAAAAGATCAAGAACGACCATAAAATAGGGAATCTAAATCTTCCTAGTGCAGCAAGAGCCACCAATGGAGCTACATACCAAGGATGTATAGTTGTAGCAAATGCCAAGTAAATCGTAAGTGCCCAAAGCATTGCCTGGCTAAGTGACTGTAGTTTTGGCTTTTGCAAAAGGGAGTAAATCAAAATCCCCACCAGTGTAGCTACTGCCAGACTTTTACCTGAGGTGGCAATAATATTGTAGCCTTTGACCGCGAAACCGATTTCGCGGATTACAAAATAAACGCTGGCGTTAAATTCAAACTTTCGAAAATACAAAGAAAGGCTGTTGCTCATACCATTGACGAAGCTTGGATCAAAAAGGAGGGGTGCAAATAGCACTATCAGCGTGAATCCGGTTACAATGTAGAATACAATGAGTTTCTTCCAAGAAAGTCGTTTTAGAAGCAGAGGCAAAAAAATCAACGGGACTAGCTTACTTCCGATCGATAACCCGAGGGTCACTGCAGCAGTAACTAGTTTGGTTTTATGTAGTGCCAGAAGGCTCCATAACAGGAACACAATAACAAGTGCTTCAAAGTGTAAGTTGCCGGTTAGCTCTACGATCACCAATGGATTAAGAGAGTAGAGCAGTACATTTTTTTCTGGCAGCTGATTGGTCTTTAGCAAATTTCGCATCAAGTAAATAGTGCCTAATTCAGCGACCAAAATAATAAGACGAAGCACCACAATACTGCCTAGCTGGGAGGAGGGAAACAGGTAAGTGCTCAGCCAAAAGATCAGCTGATTTAAAGGGGGATAAACGGTAAAATATTCTGATGAGTTTAGGTCATTATAGAGGTCCTGATTGATGCCGGCTGGATGGGGACTGTTAGAGAT
>JBPCUG010000315.1:0-9909 GCA_051011275.1 Cyclobacteriaceae bacterium
AATGAGACTTTTAGTGAAGTATCTGAAAATACCGGAGTGGCCTATCATGGAATTGGTTGGGGCTCAAATTTTTTGGACTATGACAATGATGGCGATTTGGACCTATATGTAAGCGGATCGCTTGAGGGAAGTGATCAAGTTCCCAGTATTATGTACACAAATAATGGAACTGGTAGCTTCGAAAATGTTGATGTAGGATTTGCCGGAGATACTGTTATAAGTTTTTCAAATGCTATTGGAGATGTTGATAATGATGGCTATCCGGATGTCGCGGTGAATAATTTCGGTGAATATTCCTCTATGGTTTGGAGGAATTCAGGAGGGACTAACAACTGGATCAAGATCCAATTACAAGGGGTACAATCGAATAGGGACGGGATTGGTACATCGATACGCGCTTATTTTGATAATAATTATGTCAGCAGGTACACACATTGTGGCATCGGGTTTCTGGCCCAAAATTCTTCCTATGAGATGATGGGACTAGGAGAAAGTGAATCAATTGATTCACTTATAATTTCATGGCCAAGTGGCCACGTCGATAAACTGATCAACCTGGAAGGAAATCAAAAGATCAAGGTCATCGAAGGAGCAACTTTGCTGCCTCCGCAAATTGAGGTCATTGGGAATAATACCTTATGCTCTGGAGATTCAGCTATATTAGAAACGGGATTTTACAAGTCTTATCTTTGGAGTACCGGAGAAACTTCAAGAAAAATAAAAGTATTTAATAGTGGTAATGTAAAAGTGAACGTGGAAGATTATGCCGGTAACACAGCTGAATCTGCAACCGTAACTATCCTTGCTTTCGATAGCCTGCAATTAAGTTTTGACACCACCCCCAGCAGCACCAATTCAAGCGATGGAAAAATTAAAGTCTCTGTTGATGGTGGTACTCCACCTTATGTATATGAATGGGATGATCCGGGTCTCGAAATGACAGATTTGATTGAGGACTTGCCTCCCGGTGAGTATTCTGTCACTGTAAAAGACGGCAATGGTTGTGAGGTAGCTGGAACGGCTGAAGTTTCACTTTTAGTAGGCCTTCCCGAGGAACATGCTAATCTGCCCGTGAGGTTATATCCCAATCCCGCCAGTGATCAGATTATCATAAACTCGCAGAACATCAAGGGTAAGTGGCTGGAATTTAAGATGTCGGACCTTTCCGGTAAGTTGGTAAAGAGTGTTTACTTTGATGCGGTTCCACAAGGTGGGGATTTGAGGATTAACATTAAGAATATTCGCTCGGGGCTGTACCTTGCTGAGATCCGGAACGGAGAGAAATGGCTTAGAAGTAAAATAGTTGTAAATCAATAATTTGTTAAATAGCACCTAGGCGAAGAGAAAGATCTATTTATGGAGATCAGGGCAAACAAAAACCTTGTTTATAATTATATTTGTAAAGTGACTTTGCAACAAACAAAGGGTTTGTTTAGGTACTTTGCTGCCTTTTCAAGCCGATGGTGTTTATGCTTTATCTGGCTTTTGGTCATATCCTGTACCCAAGAGCCAAGCATAAAGAATATTACCTATGGTATAGACTCATCAAATGTCCTTCGTGCCAACATTTCATTTGATGCACCCGAAGGAAGAAGCTCTTTTGTCGAATATTGGGAAAAAAGTGATTCAGCAAGAAATAGCTTTTCAAGATCACCACTCACTGCTGAGAATAGTGTGACCTTAATTGGGCTTTTGCCAGATACCGAATATAGTTTTCGCGTATTATTGGATGGCAGCATTGATGACTCCGAAACATCCTTAGAATACGATTTCAAAACCGGGAGCCTGCCGGATAATCTACCAAAACTTAGCCTGGTCAAAAATACTCCTAATACCTTTGATGGATTTATACTAGTTAGAAGAGTTCTTTCTCCCGGCTGTGCTCTAATAATAAATAGTCAAGGAGAGATAGTCTGGTACGAGTCTGTTGATACCACTTTAATGAACCCGTATAGTTGGACCAAAGACAATACCATAATCAGTTTGGATCATCCTAAAAGGATCAATGAGTTTGATCTCTACGGTAACAAGATATTTGGTTTAGAATTAGGTCAGAAAGGGTACGAAAAGCCTCTCCATCATGAGATCAGAAAAGACGAGGACGGTAATATATTGGCATTAACCAAAGAAACTAAAGTGTTTGATCTTTCCCATTTGGGAGGCCAAAAACAAGATACCATACATGGTGATGGAATATTGGTTCTGGATCCTGAAGGGAACAAATTATGGAGTTGGAATATCTTCCAGGTTGCAAACCCTCTGGAATACCCTGATATAATGCGATGGAAAGGTGATTGGAGCCATGCCAATTCGCTGAATGTAGTTGACGATGGTAATTATATTATTTCCTTTCATCATTTCGATGAAGTGTGGAAAATAGATGCTACCACTGGCGAGTTATTATGGAAATTGGGCAAAGGTGGAGATTTCGATCTTGCTGAGTCGGATAGATTTTATAAGCAGCATGCAGCACACCAAACACCAGAAGGTAATCTGTTACTTTTCGATAATGGTGATAACCAGAGAAAAACTTCCCGGGCACTTCAATTGAAGTTGAATGAAGCTGATATGGAAGCCAAAGCTCAATTATCAGTTTTTCTACCGGATAGCTTGTTTTCTTTTAAACAAGGTAGTTCCTTTTTTATCGATTCTGAAAAGATACTATTTTGTATTGCTACTAAAAACAAAGTTGCCATTACGGATCTTAAGGGTAAAGTTTTGTGGCAGATCAATTCTGACTGTTCATTTTACAGGGCAGTCTATATTCCGAATTTATACAACTAAGAAATAACTATTATGAAAAAGCTACTAACCTCAATGATATGTTCGATCTTGTTTTTGTCAGTATCTGGGCAGCAAAAAGATAATAACAAAGGGCAGCTGGATATGGCGCCAGTGGCCGGTGGGTTTGTTAAGGAAATCAAGTTTATTCCCAAGCAAACAGAAGGAACCCATTATTTGCAGGATAATTGGTCGGTAGGAAAAGTGATGTTGTTCAATGGGAGTGCGCTCGAAGACCTGCAAATGAAATTTGATATTGAAAAGAGTCATTTAGAAATAAGAACGAAAGGCCGAACTAAACTTTTACAGGACACTTACATAGAAGAATTTACGTTGCTTAATACGGAATCAGGAAGCGAAATGAAATTTATGAATGGCTCCTTGTACAAGGAAAACGGAGTAGCATCAATTGGGTTTTTTGAATCCATATTAGAAGGTAAGCTCAGCCTTTTTTCAAAGACTGAACTAGATATAATAAAGGCTAATTACGACGCTAAATTTGATGTTGGAGAAAAATCTGATAAGGTCGTGAAGAGTGAAAATTACTTCGTCGCCAATGGCAAAAACGTTTTCAGGATAACAAAGAACAAGAAAGAGAACTTGAAAATTTTCGGAGATAAATCCGATCTCATTTATTCCTATATGAAAAGCGAGAAATTGTCTTTTAAGAACAAAGAAGACCTGGAAAGGATCGTAGTATACTACAATAGCAATATTTAAGCGGTTGCACAAAATAAACTGAAGTAGATTTCGCATCAAACCCCTCTTGACTGAAAATAGTAAAACCCAATTCAATCACCTGGAGATCTTTTTATTAATGTACAGCATCGACCAATATAAAGATAACACTATTGTGGTCTGTCAGATTTAAAATATGACCGATCCTCAAGCGAAAACGCCAGTAAGCCTGGGTTATTTATTTATTACCTTTTTGAAGATCGGGGCCACGGCATTCGGTGGATTTATGGCCTTGATCTCAGTAGTACAACAGCAACTAGTGCAGAAAGATAAGGTGCTGGATGATGAGGTGGTTTATGAAGGGATCGCAATTACCTCTCTTATGCCAGGTCCTATGGCTGTCAATACCATTACATTTATTGGTTATCATTTGAGGGGTTGGGTCGGGGCCTTTGTCTGCATGAGTGCAGTTTTGCTGCCAACATTTTTACTGATGCTTGGCTTTACACATTATTATTTAAAGTACAACACCATACCTCAGATTGAGTTTGTTTTTATTACCATAATTCCAGTAATAGTAGCGATTATACTTGTTGTAGCATTTCAGATGGGAAAAAAGTATGTGACCAACAAATGGCATTGGACAATTGCCATAATTGTATTTATCACCACAGTCTGGATCAATAGTTTTGAAGCTATCCTTTTGATCTTTCTTCTGAGTGGTCTGGCTGGAATACAAATTGACCGATTTGCAAATGCGGCAAATACAAGTACTAAGATCTTAAACCAGCCCTTAAAGAAGCCTATCTTTTTACTTGCTTTTTTAGCCTTCATGTTAGTCTTACAGATTGTGCCTACACCTGAAGGAATACTTTGGTCCCTGGGAATGGTATTTAGCAAAGTTAGCCTTACCTTATTTGGTGGTGGATACGTAATGGTGCCTATACTTCAGAACCTGGTTGTGGAGCAATTGAGCTGGCTGACCACCCAACAGTTTGTAGATGCTATAGCATTGGGCCAGTTAACACCAGGCCCCATTTTGATAAGCGCGGCCTTTGTAGGTTATAAGTTGCAAGGATTTTTGGGGGCACTGATAGCTACCATCGCGATTTTTTTTCCTTCAGCACTTTTAACGGTGTTTGTTTCGCATTACTATCAAGGATTTAAGGATAATCCCCGGGTGAAGGCAATTTTTACAGGGATTCGACCTGCAGTGGTAGGAATGATTGCTTCTGCCGCACTATTGATCGGTAATTCTGTGAGCTACGAGTGGTGGTCTGTATTGATTGGCGTTGCAGCTCTAGTGCTACTAGCAAAATACCGAATCAATGCTATTTATCTGATACTTGGGAGTCTTGTACTGGGCTTGCTAATCTACATCTTAAAAACATTATGAAAGCCATTCAGATTATTGGTACTCAGCGATCCGGTTCTAATTTATTACGGTTGATGTTACATCAGTTGCCAGAGATTGTTGCCCCTCATCCGCCTCATATCCTTAGGAACTTCAAACCTTTATTGCCGATCTATGGTGACCTAAAGAATCCAAGCAACTTTGATACTCTTATTGATGATGTGATCCAATTGGTAGAGCGTAATCCGGTACCATGGAAGCATGTTAAATTGAAGCGAGAGGAGATAGCAAATTGCTGTAGGCAGCCTCTTTTGGAAGAGATATTTAGGGTGATCTATAACCTCAAAGCAACCACTTTTCAGGCCAGATTTTGGTGTTGCAAAAGCACCTTCAACCTTAATTACATTTCTGACCTGGAAAAATCTGGTCTAAAACCCTTTTATATTTATTTATATCGTGACGGTAGGGATGTAGCACTTTCTTTCCAGCATGCTATTGTTGGCGACAAACACATATACCATTTGGCTAAAAGATGGAGGGCTGAACAAAAGCAGGCATTAGATCTATATGAGCGAATGGGCGATGGGAGAATCATAAAAATTGGCTATGAGCAGTTGATCCAACATCCCTCGCAAACGCTCCGGAGTATATGCTTCCAGATAGGTATTCCTTTTGATGAAGGAGTACTAGATTTTTATAATTCTGAGGAATCTAAGATCACAGCTCGATCTGGAGATATGTGGAAAAATGTAGCCAGACCCGTGATCAAGGACAACCATGGAATGTTTAGGTCAGGGATGAGCCAGGAGGACCTTGCACTATTCGAAGCTATTGCCGGGGAGTACCTGGAAAAGTTGGGTTACGAGAGGCTTGCTGCTATTACAGAAATTGATCTATCTCCCGAAAGGATCAAAGAGTTTGACCGGCGGAATGAGCAATTAAGGGTGAGTTATATCAAAAAAGCCGGTAAAAAAGAAAAGCAAAAAAGATATGCCCAAAAAAAATTGTTGCAAGAAATTAAACTTAGGCCGTTCAAGATCGATTAGTTGATCATTCAGCGGTACTGGCTCGGTTAGAAACGAATTTATTTTCTGCACGTTGTACGCTAAACCAACAACCGGGATCGGGAATTAGCGGCACTAGATTTCTTATATTTGCACTGCCATGATTTATGTAAGTCGGAGGGAGCACTTTAATGCAGCTCACAAGCTCAGTAATCCCAAATGGAGTAAAGCGAAAAACCAGGAGGTATTCGGACCGTGTGCCAATGAGAACTGGCATGGTCATAACTACGAGATTATTGTAACTGTCAAAGGAGAGCCAGATCCTGAAACAGGTTTTGTGGTAGACCTTAAAAAGCTAAGTATTTTGATCAAACAAAAAGTACTGGATGAGCTCGATCATAAAAACCTTAATTTGGATGTGCCATTTATGCAGGGTAAGATGGCCAGCACAGAAAACCTGGCTTTAGAAATTTGGAAAATATTGCGAGCAGGGATCCCAACTATTACTGATTATGGTACGCTCCACTCAATCAAACTTTTCGAAACGCCAAGGAACTATGTAGAGTACTTCGGTGAATAAAAAACATTGACCTAACAACCAAATCTCATTAACGCATTAGCTCACTACTACATTAACTAACTATGCGATACTATATTATCGCAGGAGAACCGTCTGGAGACCTCCATGGTTCCAACCTGATCAAGTCAATATTGCGTAAGGAGCCTGAGGCTAAGATCAGGTGCTGGGGCGGTGACTTGATGCAAGCGGCAGGAGGGGAGTTGGTAGTTCATTATAGAGAGATGGCTTTTATGGGGTTTCTTGAGGTGCTGCTTAATATTCGAACGATCCTTAAAAGACTGAAATTTTGTAAGGATGACCTGACCGCTTTTGATCCCGACGTATTGATCTTGATCGACTATCCCGGGTTTAACCTCCGCATGGCCCGCTATGCTAAGGACAATGGTATGAAGGTTTGCTACTATATCTCTCCCAAGGTTTGGGCCTGGAAACAATCTAGAGTACGCACAATAAAAGAACATGTTGACAGGATGTTTGTGATCTTGCCTTTCGAAGAAGGTTTTTACCAGCAATTTGATTATCACGTTGATTACGTTGGGAATCCATTGGTAGAGACTATCAACCGGCATCAGGTTAATGTAGATTTTAGGAGGAAGCATAACCTTGGCGAAGGACAAATTATAGCTGTTTTACCCGGCAGCCGCCGGCAAGAATTAAAATACATGCTTAGTATGATGATAGCTGTGGCAGAGGACTTTCCGGATTTCATCTTTGTGGTTGCAGGCATGGGCAATTTGCCTAGTAGCTATTACAGCTCAATTGTCAATCACCCCAGAATCAAATTGATCTTGGATCAAACATACGACTTGTTGGCTCATTCCTATGCTGCCTTGGTTACGTCAGGAACAGCAACTTTAGAGACAGCTTTGTTTGAAGTTCCACAAGTGGTTTGTTATAAAACCAGTTGGATATCTTATCAGATAGGCCGCAGATTAGTGAAGGTGTCATTTATTTCCCTAGTTAATTTAATCGCGGAGAAAGAGGTTGTGAAGGAATTGATCCAGCATAAATTTAATAAACCTGAACTGACCAGAGAACTCACCTCGATCGCTTCAGAAACCAATACCCGGAAAAATCAACTGGAGGGGTATAAACTGGTAAAAGACAGGTTGACCACAATGAACGCCTCTGATAATGCAACAGAGCTACTCCTTGATTTAGCCAAGTAACTAGAAAACTGGGAGTTATTTGGAAGCTAGCTGATGGAGTTTTCGGTTTCTCCCCCAATATGGGTGATTTGTGGCCTATGACTTTGCTAAATTTTTGCACAAAATCATACAATATTATCAAAAATACTAACGGGTTGTTGCTAGCATCATATACTTACCCCATTTTAAGGTATAAGTAACGTATTTGAGGGGATTTTGTTAAGGTAAAATCATAAAAACTCTGTACTTTGCATTGAAATTGTCACATACATGACACTGTCATCTTCAAGACAGTTTGACCTGGACAATTGATTACCAATATTCTTATTAACTAAACAAAATAATATATGAAGAAGGTTCTACTACTAATGGCCTTTTCTATGCTAGCCTTCGGCTTTGCCGCCCATGCACAGGAAAGATCAGTCTCCGGTACCATTTTGTCAGATGATGACGATCAAGGGTTACCAGGAGTGAACGTTATTGTAAAGGGTACCACGCAAGGTACCACTAGCGACCTGGATGGTAATTATAAAATTACCGTGCCATCGTCGGAATCAGTGTTGGTGTTTTCATCTATTGGCTTCGCTAATCAAGAAGTTACGGTTGGAGATCAAACCAGTATCAATGTCAGTTTGGCATCGGATGTTACACAGCTTGGAGAGGTTGTGGTCACGGCACTAGGTGTTGAGCGAGATAAGAGGTCTCTAGGATTTTCCAGCCAGCAAGTGAATGCCAAAGACTTACGAGTTGCCCGAGAATCAAATGTCAATGCGGCTCTAGCCGGCAAAGTTTCTGGTGTGCAAATTGTTTCTGGTTCAGGGGCAAAATTTGGTACTCCTGCAATTAGAATTCGGGGAGTAAGGGGATTAGCCTCGGCTGATCCATTGTATGTACTTGATGGTATGGTGATCAATGACCCTGCCTCCATTAACATGGACAACGTTGAGTCAATCAACGTTTTGAAGGGTGCAAATGCTGCTGCGCTTTATGGCAACCGTGCTCGTGATGGTGTAGTTATGATCACCTCCAAGAGAGCTAAAAAAGGCGCTCTAAACATTACTTTCAACAATACCACACAAATCGAAAGAGTAGCCACTCTTGTCGATTACCAAAATGAATACGGTGGGGGTTACACTCAAGAATGGAGTCAGTTTGCTTTTGACCCTGGCCGTGATGATCCAGCCTTGTCAGGCCTTAATGGAGCTGACATTCCTGAATTCTATGCTGATGAAAGCTGGGGGCCAAAATTGGATGGTCGTCAAGTTGCGCAGTGGAATGCTTTTGTTCCAGGCGCTGAAGGTTATGGAACTACCAGGCCTTGGTCTCCACAACCCGATAATGTAAGGGATTACTTTGAAACAGGCGTTTTCGTAAATAACAGTCTATCTGTTGGTAAAGCAGACGAAAATTATTCTGTAAATGCCACATTAACCAATTCTCGAAGAACAGGGGTGCTACCTGGTTCGAATCAGAATAAAACGTTCCTCAACTTAAACTCTATAATCGATTTATCAGATAAAGTAAAGTTGACTGCTTTAGCAAATTATAGTAAGAGCGATACCGAGGGTAATCTTTTTGAAGGTTATAATTCTATTGGATCTAATATAAACCAATGGTTTCAAAGACAACTGGATATCGGTTTTCTTAAGAGAAACTATCAACTACCTGATGGTACCTTTACTAGTTGGAATATGAACTCCGCTAGAGATACCAGCCCTCTGTACTGGGACAATCCTTACACATATGCATTGGCCAACCAGGGCTTTAGAGATAATGAAACCTTCCAAGGGAAGTTTGGCCTGGAGTATGAAGTAATAGATGGCCTAGTGTTAGGAGCTAGTTTAAATAGAAATGTAGATCATTGGACTGTAGAGTCCATTACTGCTTCTGGTACACTTGATCTGGATGCGTTTGGTACCAGTGCTAGCAACTTGATAGAGGACAACTATGAATTCACGGCGAAATACAATAAGCAGTTGAATGATAATTTCTCTTTATCTGCATTGGCCGGTGGTAATATCCGTAACTACGACTTCGATAGCAGAAATAGCTCAACTGCGGGTGGACTATCAGTTCCCGGTCTGTACACTATTGCTGCTTCGGTTGATCGCCCTAATGCTACTACTTTCTTTGCTAAAAAGTCGATTAGAAGTGTATTTGGCCAAGCTTCAGTTGGTTACAAAGAGATGCTATTTGTTGATGCAACCATAAGAACAGATTGGGATTCAGCGTTGCCAAATGGAAGAAACGCGTTTACTTATCCATCAGTTTCCACTTCATTTGTCTTTAGTGAGTTGCTAGGCAATCAAAACTTCCTTTCATTTGGTAAGATCAGAGCGAGTTATGCTGAAGTGGGCCAGGAAC
>JBPCUG010000316.1:0-7303 GCA_051011275.1 Cyclobacteriaceae bacterium
TATCCGCTCAGGATCGGCCAACGAATTTTTGTTATTTTTATCCAAGTATCGTAGGTAGTACCAACAGGAACCTGCCCACTTGGGCATTGTGTTGGTTTCCCTCTTTACCGCTCCATATTTGGGATGATCTATATTAACCCAGTCTGGAACCTTCACCAGCGGAGACTCTCCGTCTTGCGACGGCTCGTAAGAAGCTACCTCCGGCAAAACCACCGGCAGTTCCTCCTCCGGAACAGACGCGATCCTACCATCAGACAAGTGCAACACTGGGATAGGCTCGCCCCAATATCGTTGGCGGGTGAACACCCAGTCCCTTAATTTAAAATTGACGGTTGCCTTCCCATGTCCCTCCTGCTGCAATCTATTTACGATCTGCTTAAAGAATTCTTGGCTCTTCAAGCCATCATATTCCTCGGAGTTAAGCATGATCCCCTGGCCGGGATAGGCTTCCGTGAACGGTTCGATTACATTTCCGTCAGGAGTAATCACCTGGCGGATCTCTAGATTGAATTTGTCGGCAAATTCATAATCTCTTTGGTCTCCTCCTGGTACTGCCATTACAGCCCCGGTTCCATAGGAGATCAATACGTAATCTGATATCCAAATAGGTATTTCTTCTTTATTTATTGGATTAATGGCATAAGCTCCGGTGAATACACCGGTTTTAGTTTTGTCTAACTCGGTTCGTTCTAAGTCACTTTTTCTGCTGGCCTGGTCAAGGTATTCCATCACTTTAATCTTTTGTTCCGAAGCAGTAATTTTTTCCACTAAGGGATGCTCGGGTGCTAGTACCATATAGGTAACCCCAAAAATGGTATCGGGACGCGTTGTAAATACTTTGATCTCCTCACCAGTGCTCTTTTCAGTAAAATCAATTTCTGCACCATGAGATTTGCCAATCCAATTCTTTTGACTGGCTTTAATAGATTCAGGCCAGTCTAAATCATCCAAACCTTCTAGCAATCGATCGGCATATTTGGTAATGCGCAACATCCATTGACGCATTGGCTTTCGAACAACCGGGTGGCCTCCTCGTTCGCTGACTCCTCCAATTACTTCCTCGTTGGCTAATACGGTTCCTAGTGCTGGGCACCAGTTGACGGAAACTTCCGCTTGATATGCCAAGCGGTGATCGTCAACGAAGGCCCGTGCTTCTTTTTCATTGAGGTCTTCCGGAATGATAAGATCCTCAATTGGTCGGGCTTTTTGTTCTTGCTCATCAAAATAGCTATTAAATAGTTTCAAAAAGATCCATTGGGTCCACTTGTAATAGCTAGGATCACTGGTTCGTACCTCCCGCGACCAGTCATACGAAAACCCCAAAACACCAAGCTGCTCTTTAAATCGTTTTATATTTTCATTGGTGGTAGTGGCAGGATGTTGCCCTGTTTTAATAGCATATTGCTCTGCTGGTAAACCAAACGAATCGAAACCCATGGGGTGCAGGACATTAAATCCCTTGAGCCGCTTGTAGCGGGAAGTAATATCTGTGGCAATATATCCCAGGGGGTGACCTACATGCAAACCAGCGCCCGAAGGATAGGGGAACATATCTAGCACATAGTACTTGGGTTTGCCTGGATCACTGAGAGTTTTATAGATCTCCTGATCCTCCCAATATTGCTGCCATTTTTTTTCGATGTTTTTGGGATCGTATTCCGCCATTATTTGTTATGATATCAACTATAGGTCAAAAAACTAAATAGACGAGCAAAAATAATGGATTTGATCACATCAAGGTCCTTTTGCAAAATTTAAATTAACCAATACCCTGATAAAATGCATATAATAATTCGCGCAGCCAGTATGGTGGTTGCAACCGTTGGATTGATAGCTCTAACCGGAATAATGATGAAAAGCGCTATTGAAAATACTGCTTCTACCACCTTTGACACTAGTTCTAATGGATTTGCTGTAGTGGAATTGTTTACTTCACAGGGTTGCTCCAGTTGCCCTTCTGCTGACCGGTTTCTCAGTGAACTGCTTCAGGAGTCAGAAGCAGAGTCGAAGGAGCTTTACGCTTTGTCTTTCCATGTTGACTATTGGGATCGATTGGGATGGAAGGACCCGTATAGCAGAAAGGCATTTACAGATAGGCAAAGAGCATATGCGCAAGCATTGGGCACTTCTCAAGTCTATACACCCCAAATGGTTATTAATGGACAGGAAGCTTTTGTTGGTTCGCAACGAAACCAGGGAAGGAGTTTGGTGAAACAGGCTTTACAGGAAACCCCGATTGCCAAGATCGAGTCACTTTCATTAATAGTAAAGGACAGCGAGCTAATGATCATTGCTCAATCCCCTATTGTCGATAATGATGTGATGTTTAATATTGCTCTGGTGGAAAGGGATATCGATACTGAAGTTAAGCGCGGTGAGAATAGTGGAAGAACTTTACATCATGACAACGTTGTGCGTGTATTTCGGTCCATCGAAATGACTTCAGGTGGTCAGACAGAAACTAGCATTACTGTACCCCAGAATTTGGATCGATCAAAAGCTGCGATCATAGTTTTTATTCAAGAAAAGGCTTCGATGAAGATCCTTACTGCTAAATCTGCTGCGTTAAAGTAAATGGCCAGCGTGTGTAAGAGTATTCCTAAAAATAGGGTTTGATTTCCTTTAGATACCTCTTAGCCGCAGGAAAAAGTCCTACACCGGCAAAGATTAGCGGGACGAAAATAAGGGCTTCCATGTACCTCCCATTTAGAAACAAGTATACTGGTACGGAGAAGAAAAACAAGCCTGTTCCAATCATCACCACAAATACCCCATAAGCCAATCCCTTGGCTGGATAGAAGTACCAACTTTTTTTAAAAGCCAGATTGTTTCGCCGAAACGCTTCAAACCTCATTCGCGCCTGTTGCCTGGCTCGGGCCCGAGCGGCTTGCTGGCGTTGTTCATAAGAAGTAGTAGTGGCAGCGTGGCGGGTTCGCCTTGGCCTTCGTTCACCAATCAACATCTCATAGGCCTCAGTAATAACCAAAAACTTTTCATGTGCTTCAGGTGATGGATTTTTATCAGGATGGTACTTAAAAGCCAGTTTGCGATAAGCCTTTTTGACCATGGAACTGCTGGAGCCAATTGGGAGACCTAAAATTTGATAATACTTTTTCAAACCAATTTGTCCGTTTTTATCTGGTTATGATTATGTAAAAATGTGCTATTTTCGGCTTTAAATCCAGAAAATAACTGTTCATTAATGAACAACAATATGTATCGAAAACGGACAATATCACTTCAATTAGTGTTATAAATATCTGATTATCAATAATTTGAATATTGGCATTAATTTGGCGATATACATAATAAATCAAATTATAAACAAAACTCCTTAAAATGAACACACTTTCAAGATCTAGTAGTAAAATTATTGCCGGCGTGTGTGGTGGTATTGCCAAACGATTTGGTTGGGACCCCACTATTGTTCGACTATTATATGTTATTATTTCAGTGCTTAGCGCAGCATTCCCTGGAACTATAGTCTACATAGTTTTATGGATTATCGTGCCTAAGGAAGGTCGCGTTCTAAACTCGTAAGGATATCCCGTGCATATTGCCAGTGATTGCTCCGATGACTGTTGGAGACAGCAAGGATGAGTAGGAAGGCTTAAATCAAGTGGAGTGGATATACTTATTTATGCTTCCTCGATCTTTGCTCCTGATTGTTTCTCATATGGTAAAGTAACCATGGAACATTGTAAATGTGTGTCCAACCAAAAACACGCAAACCCTGGGTGGGACCCCAAATGGTAGCTCTAAGTTGGCTGCCTTCATTATACTCATTGTTGGATGGTAGATGGCTGACCTTTTGTATAGCACTGGCGATCTTCTCCTGAGTTCCCAGTTCTTCGAAGGATGCTGGTAGCGCATTAGTCTGAAGTGTTTCAGCTCGCTTCAAGGCAGTATTCAGGAAACTCGACTCCCCAGTAAGTTCATAACCAACAACCAAACCGTGGATGCTGGAATAGAAAGATTCGTATTCATGATTCCAAGGAGGGTTGTCCCTAATGGCTCGCGCATGGCGGATCAAGGAGTGGCGTACCTTTTCATCTTTCGTCAGCTGGTAGTATTTATACAAACCATGAGATGCGTAAACCTGCGAATATCCGTATCGATCCATAATTAAATTGTCGTATTGATCAGCCCCGTTCTGAAAGCAAAGCATACGGTTTACCCTGTCCTTTAGATCATTAAAATAACGGTCATCTTTAGTAGCATCCCATACCTCAACCAGGTTCCAAACTGATAGGTACAAGCGTCGGCCAGTTAGATCATGATCGCCCCAGATTCTTTTGACATAGGTATCTCCTGAAAGCTTAGCTATGTCCAATCCGCGATGGTAACCAGTAAGGTAATAGGAGGCCAACCAACCTTGCAGCCAAACATGCGCGCTAAGCAAAGCAGTATAATGTTGTTTGGCATGTCTGCGGCCGACACCCAAGTAGGGCGATGCTTTTTGGGGCTTTTCAATGCTTTCCCAAAAGTCCAGCGCCGGATTTGTATCGCCGATATACTTGTCGTCTGTTGGCCAATGAATGTTATCCACATCCATGGTATGGCGACTCATGGCTTCAGCAGCCAAATAGTATTTCCTTTTTCCAGTGCGCATGAACTGAAGCCAAAGCATGTAATCCATAGCTGGCTCATTATTAGCCCACCCATGCCATTCCTCCTTACTATAGAACCTCATTTGATCACCAAAATCAAGCATGCCGTACCAAGGCTCCCAATGCTGGTTAAATATGGTCCAATCAATGCGGTGATCCAGGCCTCTTTCCAGATCTTCATGATCATTTCCCCTGGGAGCAAAGTGACCATAAACCAAACTGTTTGCATAAACTTCAGGATCAGCATGGGCTACCGGTGGATCTAGAATGTAATTCATTACTGTTCTTAGTTCTTCGGTAGGTTTTTGAGAGGAGTGAAATTGGTACACCAACTCGGTAGTTTTTGTCAAACCGGTTGCGAAGTTATCGATCATTCCGGCATCGGGATCATTCGAAGCTCGGGCAAAACTCAATGGACCAGCATCCGGCGACCAAATGTAAGCGATAGCCTTTGCCAGTTTTGCATCAAATGCAATGGCCTTAGGATACTCTTCTAGGAAGTACCTGATGCCAATTGCAATACCCCAACGATCATCGGAGATATCTAACCAGCCCTCGGCTTTATTAAATGATTTTTCCTGGTGGTTATCCATTGAAATTTCTCCTTCAAATCCAGACATTCGAGCGTCAGAAGAAGAATTAGTGAGAGGAGGGATACGGCTCGGATTAGGTCCATTTTGACAAACCGACAATTTGGTATTCGCGTCCAAGCTACCGGAATGCGTTTTTAAATCGGTGGTGTTCCACCAGTCGCCTGCATAATATCCCGTTTTGCAATTGGTATTTTTTGAGAATCTGTAGTTAAGGCCTAATCCAACGGAGGCTATCTGGTCATTTGGTTGTGTCCAACCGGGGTCCACTGAACTTGCTTCGGATATTACTTTACCTGTCTTCGTGGCAATATAGGCATGCTCTCCCTCAACCGGTTTGTGTTTGTCGGGTATACCAGTATAGGTTAAAGTGTGGAGTACTTTAATATATGACTTTCCGGCATAAGTGTGCAGACGGATCACAAAAGGCGAACGATTATTATCACTTCTTGCATAGTGATAGTAGCCTTCAACACGCAAGATAGTATGCAACGGACCGGAACCTTTTTCTTTTACTGTGCGAGTAACAATAGCTGTTGATGCGTCTATTCCATTCTCATCCAATAGATCTAGAAATGAACCCCGACAATGCTCTCCCACGGCGATCGTATCATTAGAGTCAAACCCATCTCCATCCACATCAAATTGGACCATATCCAGAAAGCCGGTTTCACCCTTAAGAACCCTAAGTTGCATCGGCCCGGTATTGACCTCTGCATATCCCTTGGGCCTTTGGGAATTTTTAAATTTTATCTTCGGGCCGCTTAGCGGTGCTTTTCTTACTTCAGGACCATACTCTAGTTGGTAACTGTCATCATTACTGGCGAAAAAAAATACCCAAATCCACTTTATGCTAAAGTCTAAAGGCTCCCAACTTGTGACCTCATTTACCTGACAAGGAATTTCTTTTCCTTTATTATCTAACAGCCGTACATGATCAGGGGACAATAGTTGCCCTTGAGCAAAAGGAATGCCTACGGTGATCGGTGCCCCTACGGAATGCTTTTCAATTTTTATGGGTATCCGCTCAAGCCCAAATACCTCGGTGCTAAACAGAAATACACATCCCAAAAAGGTAATGAGTTTTATGGAGCTTACAGGATTAAAAGTCAAATTCATTCTTATGAAGGTTTTGAAACTGGTTGCCTAATATGATTTGCCTGAGCTTGAAAGTACAAAGCTGCTGCCCCCAAAATGGCAATATCGGGTTGATCGGAAACTTCAATAGTTAATCTGGGGACCACATTTCGATAAGCAAAGGTGTCAAGTTGCTTCCACAAAGCCTCCCTAAAAAACGGATAGGTCTTGCTCACTGACCCTCCTAAAATGATCAACTCCGGATCATAGCTGTACAATATTGTTTTGATAGCACTACCCAGGTGTGTGCCATATTCCTGAAAGATATTTAATGCTTGTTCGTCTTCATCTATGGCTAATTTGTGCAACGTTTCCCCAGAAGTTTGATGAGAATTCGCAAAGTACTGGCCACTGCAGTAAAGTTCATAGTGAGCATCTAGATAAGGGATCATGCCAAACTCACCGGCTCCGCAATTGTGCCCGTGATATAATTTATGGTCTATTATGATGCCGGCAGCCAAGCCCGTGCCGATAATCAATGCCACAAAGTTCTGATGGTCTTGCCCTTTACCAAAGTGCTTTTCTCCAGCTGCAAAACAATTGGCGTCATTATCTACATACACTGGAACTTTAAACTGTTCTTCCAATATCTCTTTTAGTCTTACCTCTTTCCAAGAGGGAATATTCTGCACATCATATACAATACCATTTTGCACATCTACTATACTCGGAACACCCACACCAATACCGGCTATGTTTCCATTAAAAACCGCTTCAATGGATTTGATTACCTCATCAATCACTTCTTGTTCAGTGCCTTGTGATGATACCGCGATCTTTTGGGTCTCTTGTATGATACCATTTTCTATTACTCCTGCCTGCACCTTCGTTCCTCCCAGATCAACTCCTATGATTTTAGTGGCATCCATTATGAACTTGCTATTTCGTGCTCCTCTTTTTTACTTCCAATGATCTGATTGCTAATTAATGGCTTTGACCAAAAACCGATACTCAGAATATACCCGA
>JBPCUG010000317.1:0-4036 GCA_051011275.1 Cyclobacteriaceae bacterium
ACATAATAGTTAGACCCCAATAGCCCTTTCTCTTCACCGGAGAAAGCGATGAACAGATAGTTGTAGTTTTTGAAGCGCTCTTCTTTAAAAGCTCTAGCTAAAGCGATCAGCATGGTGGTGCCACTTGCGTTATCATCAGCCCCATTGTGTATGCTCTTTACGCCTCTATACAACGAACCTCCATTCTGGCCGTACCCCAAATGATCATAATGCGCTCCGATTATAATGGTATGGGGAGCTTGATGATCTATATAACCTATGACATTTTTGCCTTGTTTCCTTATTTCCTTGAGACCTACTGACAATTTTATTTTTTGTCCATCCTTTAGGACGTTGGGGGTTGAAACGAATAGCACTGGAATATCGGTTGGAGCAACCTTTAGCGAATAGTCTTTGATCGGATCGTTTACTTGTTGATCGGAATTGACGAAAATTACTGCTGCCGCTCCCTTCTTTTCGGCAGTTCTTACTCTTGCTTTCAAACCATGGTAAGCCAGGTACTTTGAGTGGGGGTGAACACCATCAGGTGAAGATATTTCAATAAGAAATATTTTACCTTTAGTTTCCCCTTTTCCTTGGTAGTCATCATAATTTAGTTCGGGGGCACTTATACCAAATCCAACATTTAGCAGATCTCCTTCGGCACCTCCTTTTCCTGAAAAATTCAATGGAAAATAGCCTTCAGATAAGTCGAGTTTCTTGTCATCAACCAGAAGGAAATCCGCTTTCGAAAATTCCCTGGTAAGAAGAAACTCGAACGGTTGAAAATAATCTTTTTTATTGCCCGAGGGAACCAAACCTACAGCCTCGAAAGTTTGGGCTAGATATTCTGCCGCAAGCGCTTCACCTTGAGTTCCTGTTTCTCTCCCTTCGAGATCATCGGAGGCAAGAAAAACAATATGTTTTTCGAATAGCCCCTCCAAATCCTCGGCGTGCTGACCTTGGCAGTTGGCATTTAAAGCAAATGCTACCAAAAGAGAGGCTATATGTCTGATTTTTATCGTTTTATGCATAAGATTTATCATATCAATCTACCCAGTCTGCAATAAATATATTCGTATCTCTAGTACCTCCATTATTGCGATTAGAGGAAAACACCAGCTTCGATCCATCAGGTGAGAACATAGGAAAAGCATCAAACGTTGGGTCATAAGTGATTTGTTCTATGCTGTCATCATTCAGGTCCATCATGAATAAATTGAAACCTCGACCGGAAGCTGATTTGTGGTTGCTAGCAAAGAGAACTTTCTCACCAGAGGGATGGAAAAACGGTGCCCAATTAGCGCCTCCAAGATTGGTGAGTTGTTTTAAATCGGAGCCGTCGGCGTTACAAATAAAAAGCTCCATTTCTGTTGGTTGCACCACACCCTCGTTTAATAGATCTTTATACACTTTCTGAGCCTCTGGAGTTTCGGGTCTACTTGCTCTGAAGATCAGTCGCCTGCTGTCAGGAGAAAAGAAGGCACCACCATCATACCCCAGACCGTCAGTGATTTGCTTTTTCTCTGAGCCATCTATATTCATAGTCCACAATTCCAGGTCGCCGGATTGGGTAGAAGTATATACTATCTTTTGCCCATTCGGTGAAAGCGTAGCCTCAGCATCGTAGCCTGGATGGTCAGTTAGCTGATGAAGAATATTTCCATTTAGATCGGCGGTAAAGATGTCAAAGCTATCATAGATGGGCCAGACATATTTGCCATTAACCATACGAGGTGTTTCCGGGCAGGCCACATTGCCTAAGTGGGTGGAGGCGTAAACGATGGTCTGACTATCGGGAAGAAAGTACGAGCAGGTAGTCCTCCCTTTTCCGGTACTAAGCATTACCGGTTTGGTAAGCGCCGGCTGATCCACCGGCATGGTGAAGATCTGGTCGCATTGCAGTCCCCATTGGTCATAGTCCGATTGAAAAACTAAGTGTTGACCATCAGAACTAAAATAAGCCTCCGCATTATTCCCGCCAAAGGTGAGTTGCCGAATATTTGCAAAATGTGATTCCTTAGGGTACTTCAAAGAGTCCGCGGTAAGTCGGGAGAAGGCCTCTTTCTGGTGGAAGTCTTTATTGGTTGTTAGCTTAGGAGCACTAAAGATGGCCAAAAACACCCATAAGCTGATCAATAATTGATTCATTTCAGGATACAAAGTTAAGTATCCTGAAAATTACTATATTTTATACTAAATCACTCAGATTCATGTGACATGCTGGATCGACTAGGAGAGAATTCAAACTTTAGCTTATCAGAATCCTTCAGGTGGTAATACCTTCGCAATATATCCATGTATCTTGCCTTTTGATCACCAGAGATCTTCTTGCCATTTATCTTAAGCAATTCATTTTGGTAATCTAATTTCACTCGGTTATCCCGATCCTCGATCAAACCATCATTTAAAAGTTGCTCTATTATTTCGGTTCTTGCTGCTTCGGACTTTTCTTCTCGTTCTTTATGTCGCAATGCCCGTTCGTATTCGCGTTGCGCTTGCCCCCGCAGCTCTCGTTTCTCGCGCTGGATTTCTCTTTGCGCTCGGGCAACTTCTCGTTGCACATGACCCCTAACCTCTCTTTGACGCCGTTGTACATCACGTTGTACTCGGGCAATTTCTAAATTACGCCGGCTAGCCTCCTGCCGCAGCTGCCGACGAGCCAATTCCATTTGCTCTCTAGCCGCTTCCATATGACGCCTAACCTCTTCTCGCTCCTCCCCTTGCAACCTGGATAGTTTTTCTTGTATTTCCATCTCCCTTTCAAGCAAGAGTGCCTCTATTTCATGATCACGTTCTTCCAGATGTGGCAATTCAAAATGTTTCTGGTCGCGTAGTTGAAGATCCAGATCCCTTACTTCAGCTTCTATTTCCCGGGTCACCTCCTCCATTTGAGCCTGAATGTTTTCAATTTCTTCATCACTTAGCTTTCCAGATAATTCTTGGTCTAGCACTTTTTGGTATTCTTGCACCAACTCCAAAATCTCAGGAATACTATCAAGTTGTAAACTTCCAAAAGGCATTACCACTGCATCGCCGAAATCAACAGCGGCAAGAAAGCCCTCAGGTAACACACCGGGTCCGTTGTGGTTCGGAGCCACCCAAACAGCAGTTCCGTCATCGTCAAAGGAAGGCAGCGGAGCCAACACTGGAACAACTACATCCAGGTCGAGATCAATATTTAAATCTTCAACCAACTCCAATTCCTCTTCTATCTCTACTAACTCCTCAACTTCTGGGACAAGTTCAACCTCAACCGGTATTTCCGGCTCTGGTGGAACTGTATCAGAAGATGAAACAGCCCGGGCAAGTTGCCATAAACCAGTTTCTGCCATTAATGATGCTTCAGTTGAGGAAGACGTTTTAAACGACTGGGCCTGCCAGCTTAACACGAACAATAAACAGAGCAATAAGCTGCCGGAAACAATCTTTTCCCTTAGCGAAATTGCGTTCCGTCCAGGCTGTAGCAATCTTCTAACCCGGCTAAACAGCTGTGAATGTCTCTTAAATAAGGCCATTCCTAAAGTGGGTTTGTTAATGGCAAAATCTTGGAGGCCAGTTAAAGCACGGGCATAAGTATATTGATCACCGCAAATTTTTACTGCATGATCGTCACAACAGATCTCCCGTTCTTCGCGGATCTTGCTTGAGATCCACCATACAAAAGGATTGAAAAAAAGTAGTGCTTCAATTACATTTTGTCCCAGGTTGATCAAATAATCGCACCTCTTTACGTGGGCGAGTTCATGCGCCAAGATCGCCGCTACCTGATCAGTAGTAAGCCCTGTAAAAACGCCAACCGGTAAAAGAACAATCGGTTTCAAATGACCCACCACCATTGGCACATCGATCAATTTAGATTCCAGAAGTCCCACTTTGCGGTGCAGATCCATGCGGTAGGCAAGGCTCAATAGTTTTTCCTGCCACTGCAATGGGGCTGGATAGCCGCTTTGTTTCAGTCGTCGGAGATAAAATAGTCCACCTTCCATCCTCAACAAGAATAGGAGGACACCAATTATCCAAAGCCCCACAGCTATAGGCAGATAAATTTGAAGAC
>JBPCUG010000318.1:0-6155 GCA_051011275.1 Cyclobacteriaceae bacterium
GAAATCTAAACTTATATTTTTTCTTTCAAAGCAGATACCTCAGTTTTTAGCTCTTCCATGGTTTGTAGTAGCTGGTCAAGGTTATTCTTCTGCTCCCTCCCTGCATTACTCATATGACAATAGTAACTCCACGCCTCCTGGATCTCCTCCATTGGGATTTGATATGGAGCATATGCTGGGTTATCCGAAAGCAAAACAAGTATGCCTTTATTTTTTACCCGGTTAATAACTCTTTTGTAAACTATACCATCATTCTTCGTTACCAGGATGTAGGTATGATTGCTTTTTATCTCACGCCAGCTTTCCACATACTGACCAACAATTATGGTTCCGGGCGGCAATGGCAACATAGATTCTCCCTCTATCTCAAAAGAACGATAGGTTCCGTGACTGACGCCGGGCAGACGATAAGCGGGTAGCGTATCGATAAATTCAGGGTCGCCGTAACCATTTAGATATCCAGCTTGAGCTTTAACCGGAACATGAATAATGTTTTCATTGCCTTGTGCGTTTTCACTGATCACCAAAACTCTAAGTCCTTCAGATTGCTGCTCCTGATTTTGCTTTAAAATAGCTTGATCTTTGGTAGCCAGATCGTCTCTCAACATACTATCTAAACTGCGATCAAAATAATCACTGATTTTGATCAGCAATTCCAATTTAGGTTCTGCTAAACCGAGTTCGTAGTCTCTTAAACGAGAACGGTTGACTGCCAGTTTATCTGCTAGCTGTTGCTGTGAAAGTTCGCAGAGGTGTCTTAAGTATTTTAGGTTTTTTGCCCACATGGGCGGACAATATACGTAACAAAGTAGATAATATCTACATAATAGCTGCTATTTTCTACAATTGAATCAAGCTCTATTCCATCACTTTGCCAGCTATCTTTAAGGATTAGTTTTAATTTTTATTACTTTGACCCTAGAAATCAGCGACTGATGGACAACAGTAAAAATTTAGATAAAGAAGAGGCATCTAAAGTACTTTCTCAATCTGAAGTTACGGCCATCTCGCATCTGTATCGAGCCGAGATGTCCAGAGCTAATGTATGGCGCACTCGCTTGGATGTAACCACCAACTGGGCAATCGTCACCACGGCCGCATTTTTGTCTGTGTCCTTTGGAAATGAAAAGATGCCGCACTTCATTATTCTTCTCGGTACCATCTTTGTTTTGTTTTTTCTAATTATAGAATCAAGACGCTATCGGTATTTCGACTTGTGGCGTTGGAGGGTGGCCCTGCTAAATGAAAACTTCTTCTCAACAGTGGTAGACCCAAAATCCGAAAGTGTTCATGCAAAATGGGAAGAGTTACTATCAAACGACCTAAAATTTACACGATTTAAAATTACATTTATAGAAGCATTTGGCCGGAGGCTGAGAAGGAACTACGGCTGGATATTTATTGTACAAGCGATTTGTTGGCTAGCCAAAGTTTCCATCCACCCTACCCCAGCCATTCACTTCTCCGACCTTGCACAAAGGGCGGCAATTTATCATTTGTTACCCGGATGGTTTATGTTAGGATTAGGAGCTACTTTTAATATAACACTATTGGTCATAGCTATAAGGACATATAAGGCCAGACAAAGGGTAGTAAAGATTTACAAGACAAAAACAGATATTTATCGTGGACAAGAAGTTGAGTAGAGATGCAAAGTATTGGATCGATCGCTTTCAATTGGAAACACACCCCGAAGGTGGCTATTACCGTCAGATTTATAAAAGCAATCAAATAATTCCTTCGTCTGCTTTATCGGATGAATATAATGGGGAAAGGCCCTCTGCTACCAGTATATATTTCCTATTACCCAGTGGCAAGGTTTCGCATTTACACCGCTTGGCTTCAGATGAGGTCTGGTACCATCACTATGGGGCCACATTGACCATCCATACCATTGATCAGTCCGGGGATTATGAGCCAATTTCACTAGGACCGGAAACTACTAATGGCGGCACTTTTCAAGCATTGGTATCCGGCGGAACCATTTTCGGTGCCACAGTGGAGGAAAAGGACACCTACGCGCTGGTAAGTTGTATGGTCAGCCCAGGATTTACTTTTCAAGATTTTGAGTTATTGGATTCGACGGACCTATTGCGTCAGTATCCTCAACATGAGGCAATAATAAAAAGGCTGACCTGATCTTTATTTCTTGGTAATAGTAAACTCTACTCTGCGGTTCAGTTTTCGAGTTTCTTCGCTCCTGTTGCTGGATATAGGCCTAGTGCCTCCAAACCCTCTTCCTGTCATGCGGCTTCGTACCACACCCTTACCAACTAGATAAAGTACTACTGTTTGCACCCGATCTTGAGACAATTTAAGATTGAGTTTGGCACTTCCACGGTTATCGGTGTGGCCTGAAAGTTCAATTTCCATGGTAGGATTGTCTTCCATCATTTGCGCCACCCTATCAAGCTCGGGATAAGAATCTTGCAGCAAATTTGTAGTACTCTTCTCGAAAAGAACATTTTCCAGCTGCACAGTGACCCCTACCTCCAACGGGGTAAGAGCAAAATCAGTGTTTAGCTGATTTTCGTTACCTGGTTCAAGCTCTACTTCGGTTTCGTAATTCAAATAGCCGTCGGCTTTGATGGTTACCTTATATCTGCTGGATGTAGGCAGGTTCACCGAAAAATCTCCAGTCGAAACATTTGAGGAGACTACCGATTGATCTATTCCACCAGATAAGTCCTGAAACCAAATGGTTGCAAAAACGGGATTATTTGTTTGACTATTCGATACAGATCCCTCCAGAGTAACCTTAGGATTGGTAACAATTTCATGGATCGCTTCGATGGTTTCATTAACCGGTTCCTTGGTGATCACGATTACAGTATCCGGTTCAGGCAGCTTCTGTACAGTATCAATCGAAGCCAAAATTGGCTCTATCTTATTGTTCGGTCGTTCCTCAGGTTTGATCCTTACCCTCTTCACATCTCCGTAGCCATCGCTATTCTGGGTTGAAACCATATATGCATAATCACCGGAGGAAGGGATAAAATAAGATAGCTCAATTCCTTTTGTATTTACCTTCCGCCCAAGATTTTCAGGTGTACTCCAATTTACCCATGAATCATCGATTCGTTTTGTACTAAAGATATCCCTGCTTCCGAAGCCTCCATGCCCATTGCTAGCAAAAAAGAGTGTAACATTGTCAGCAGCTAACTTTGGGGTCATCTCCTGATATTTGCTGTTGACAATAGGGCCTAGATTCTTGGGCTCGCTCCATTTTCCATTGTTTTGTAGAAAGCTCACATACAAATCTTCTGCACCATAGGTTGAGAATGATTCGACGGATAAAATCATGATCTTTCCATCTTCAGATATACACATGCTTTGGAGATCTGATTTGTTATGGAAGTAATCAATAGGCATTACCTGAGGTTTGCTCCAACCACTTGGGGTTTTGCGAGAAAAAGTAATACCCTTTCCTGTCATTCCCTTTCGGGTGTAGCTGTCCGCTAAGTACATTAGGCTCCCATTAGCTGAAAACCCAATTACTGTATTTTTTTTATTGTTGTTAAGTGGTGCTCCAGGGTTTTGGGCTTCTGACCATTGACCTCCCTCCAACTGTGAGATCCAGATATCTCCTTGATCTCTTTTGCCACCACTATTTTGAGGATGCTTTGTGCGTGTAAAGTATAATGTAGTGCCGGTGGGATCCAATACTGGATCAAGTTCATCGTAGGGGGAATTGATTAGCACACCCAGGCCTTCTTGTTCCTGAGCCCAAGCACTATTGGATGCAACCAAAAGTACTATTCCGAATACTAACAAATTTGCGAAGGAGCAACGAGCCATAAGAAACACCATATTCATATCTGTCGAACTTCCCTAATGATTCAATTGATAACGATAAAAATCCCTGCTTCTGATAAAAAAATAGACTTACAAAGTTATCACTTTAATGTATTCCACCCCAATTTAGGTCCCAAAAACCGATGAAAGGAGCAAATATAGATCATAAATCTTGCCAAATGATCGAATAAAGTTGATTTTGAGTGATTAATATTGCTTTTCGATATCAACCAGATGGCGGAGTTCCTGGTGGTTCTGAGTCCTCAGGTAGTTTTCCAAGATTAGTTTGACCGCAATTTTCGGATTGGTAATCGCCGCGATATGTGGAGTAACAAAAATATCCGAGTGGCGCCAAAAGGGATGATTGTGGGGCAATGGCTCCTCATTAAAAACATCCAAATAGGCCTTGGATATTTGGCCATTATTTAGTGCATCTAGAAGGTCCGCCTCAACCAAGTGCTCTCCTCGTGCGGCATTTATCAACAGGGCAGGTTTAGTAAACATGTTGAATAACCTTCTATCTAGTATGTTGCGAGTAGCATCGGTTAGAGGAAGCAGGTTTACCAAAATATCCAGATCGGCTAAGAATTCACTCAGTTGCCCACTACCATGGTACAGTTCGATTCCAGTCACATCTTTTGAAGAGAGGGTATATCCACGAATAGCAAACCCCAATCCAAAAAGCTTTCTCGCCGCATCTCTGGCCAAAATCCCCATTCCCAGGAAACCAATGTTCAAAGAAAACTTGTAAGCCAATCCTGGCTCCCATATTTCTCTCTTCTGATTGGACAGGTGTTCGTGAGAGTTTCTCTGATAGTTAAGCACCGCCATGATTAAATAATTACTCATGGCATCCTTTAACTGCTTATCCATAACCTTCATAATAGGAATATGTCGCGGTAAATATGGATCCTTGAGTATGTGATCTACCCCTGCTCCCATTGAGCTGATCAGCCGCAAGTTGGGAAAGTCACTTAAAATGCCTTCGGGATGATTCCATAACACTGCAAGCTCAATAGGCTCCGGGTTACTTATGTCCGGCCAAATTTCTAAACTGATATCAGAATCTAGTAGATGAAATGCCCTTTCCCAACTGTCGAGGTTTCTGCCTGGGGCAATAAGCGCAATGTGCATGATATTATTAATTTACTTGCTAACCCATTTATTGTTAATAACAGAAAACCGCCAAAGTAGTTGTGCATCTTCTTCTGCATAGTCGACACCTATTCTAGGACTGCTTACAATATCCGCCTCCTTAACTCTATTTTCATTATGCTCCAGCCAAACCAATTCCCCATTGAGATCCTCTCCGGAATGCATCACTTCAATGCCCAAGGCCTGGCTGGCAACCCCTGGACCCGCACCTACTCGAGGTGATACATTAGACAATTTTCTTCTGACCAGCATAAGATCTATTCCAGTTTGTGGCTCAATTGCCCTGATCAATATGGCTGCGGCTTCTCCTTCCGGGCCAACAGTTACATTAAACAGATGATGGATACCATAGCACAGGTAAACATAGGCCAAACCTCCGTGATGAAATAAAACCTCCGTTCGTTTGGTCCGACGCTTTCTGTAGGCATGGCAGGCCTTCTCCGATTCATGATAGGCTTCAGTTTCCACAATAATTCCTGAGGTATGCTGGCCATTGATATTGGTATGCAACTCGGCGCCAAGCAGCTTCCTTGACAAGCTTACTACGTCTGAGCTTTGATAAAAGGCACATTCTATCCTATTCATAGGAAACCGTTGATGTAAAATTGAAAAGGATAGGCAATAAACTTTTGAATTTTTAACTCTATTGGAGTAATTTCGTCATCCTAACACTACTAAACCAACATAATACCATGAAAAAACAGCTAACTATTTTTTTTACTCTATTGCTGGCAATAATGGTTGCCACGGCAGATGTTACCGCTCAAATCAATACCCCTTCACCTAGTCCAACGGCTAAGGTTGAACAGGAGGTTGGACTAACCGATGTAGTACTTAAGTATTCCCGGCCTAGCGTCAAGGGAAGAAAGCTTTTTGTTGATGTGGAGAAATTTGGCAAAATATGGCGCACGGGTGCCAATGCAGCCACTACCATTTCATTTAGCGACGACGTGAAATTAGAAGGTCATGATGTTCCTGCTGGAAAATATGCGCTTTACACAATACCTGGTGAACAAGAGTGGTCAGTCATGTTATACAAAGACTTAACCCTTGGCGGCAATGTCGGCAACTATGATGAGAGCAAGGAAGCGGTTCGTTTTAATGTGACCAGCCAGCAGCTTCCTATGTCAATCGAAACTTTTACTATTGATATTGGTGACATTACCGGCTCAAGCGCGGAGATCTCATTGCTCTGGGGTACTTAC
>JBPCUG010000319.1:0-3339 GCA_051011275.1 Cyclobacteriaceae bacterium
GGTTTCCCAGTTCTGTATCCTAGCTATCCAGCTTTGCTTAATTCATGTCCTGGTGGATTACTATCACGGTATGACCCGTGCGGTATTATACGACATGGTGTTCATTGTGGGCTTGCTGGTGATCTTTTTTATAAACGAAAACAGAAAGCACACCACCGCCAAGGTGATTATGATAGCTTTTCTGAACATTGGACTTTTTCTGTATGCCTCCTTAGTGCCGGAAAAGACCAGTGTTGCGTTTTATTACTTTGCTATCGTTGCCGGCACCTATGTCGGCTTTGGCAAAAAGATGCATCTCAGTAGAGCATTTTACAGCTTGCTGCCGGCAGTTCTATTTATGATCTTGGAGTGGCTTGATTACAAGCTATTTGACGTCACTATGATCAATCCCGGATCCATCCCATTTTACAAAATAATGAATTCGGTTACTTCAGCGCTGGTCATCTTTTTAATCGTAAAACTGTTGTTAGATATTAACTACAAAACAGAATTTCATCTTAGGCAAAACGAACAAAAACTACAGAAACTTGCCGACCAGATTACGGAAAAGAACAAAGAGTTAGAGCAGGCGAATGCCGAATTAGATAGGTTTGTGTACAGCGCGACTCACGACCTCCGCGCTCCTTTGATGTCGGTGTTAGGCTTGGTCAATATTGCTGAGATCGAAACTAAAGAAGCAAGCCAGAAAAAGTATATGGACATGATGAAGGACCGGATCCAAAAGCTGGATACTTTTATTCAGGACATTATGGATTTTTCTAGAAATACTAAATCTGGCATTAAAAGGGAAAAGATAGATTTTGATATTTTATTTGATGAGATCCTAAGTAATTTGAAATATCTCTCAGGCGCGGACAAAATTACTTTCACCAAGGAGATACCACCTAACACTACTTTTATTTCCGACCGGAGTCGTGTAGCAATTATTCTCAGCAACCTTATCTCTAACGCTATAAAATATCATAATTACCAAAAGGGAAGCCCAGAAATCAAAATGGTGCTTAAGGAAGATAAAGATCATTTTGAAATAGTCATTTCCGACAATGGACCTGGTATTGAAAAGGAAGAGCAACCGAAACTTTTTGATATGTTCTATCGAGCATCCGAAAAATCAGAAGGCTCGGGGTTGGGCCTATATATTGTAAAGGAGATGGTGGAGAAACTAAAAGGTGAAATTTATTTAGAATCTACTTTGGGTGAGGGAACTACCTTTCGCATTAAGTTACCTCAAGGGGGCACGGTTTAAAAGATAAATGTTTACAGTTCTCAGTTTAACGTAATCAGCAAATTAACTGAGAACCGTAAGCTGAAAACTGTAAACTGAGAACCTATTTAATATACCCTAAGCTTTCAAGCTTCACAAGTATCTGGTGCGCCGCTAGTTCGGGTGAAAGCTTCTCCGTATCAATTACCAGTTCCGCATTTTCTGGTGCCTCATACGGATCATCGATTCCAGTGAATTCCTTGATCAGTCCAGCCCGTGCTTTGGCATAAAGTCCTTTTCGATCTCGTTTTTCGCAAACCTCCAAGGAAGTTGCAACATGAACTTCTATAAAGCCTCCATGCGCTTCTATCATGGACCTTACCTGACGCCTCGTGGCGGTGTAAGGAGCAATAGGTGCGCAGATTGCCGCACCGTTATTTTTAGTAATTTCAGCGGCAACATACCCAATCCTGGTAATGTTAAGGTTGCGATGTTCCTTTGAAAATCCCAATTCACTGGATAGGTTTTTACGTACATGGTCTCCATCTAACAATGTGACTTGGCGGTCCCCGTTTTCCAACATTTTCACCAAGAGTGCATTGGCAATGGTAGACTTGCCAGAACCAGAGAGACCGGTGAAAAATACAGTAAATCCTTGCTTGTGACGAGGCGGGTGAAGCTTTCTTAACTCTTCAACAATCCCCGGATAGGAAAACCATTCCGGCATATCCAAACCTTCACGTAACCTGCGGCGGAATTCGGTTCCCGAGATGGTCCTTACTTTCATTTCCTTTGTGGTTTCATCAATTGGCATATATTGTGCTCTGTCTTCTACATAAACCATCAACTGGAAAGGGACCATAGTAATATCAAGTTCCTTTTCGTGCTCTTTGAAAAGCTCCTGGGCATCATATGGGCCGTAAAAAGGTTCACCGTTTTCATCGTTACCCGGTCCTGCATGGTCTCGTCCAACGATAAAATGGGTACAGCCATAGTTTTTTCGGATTATCGCATGCCAAACAGCTTCTCTAGGGCCGGCCATCCTCATAGCCAAATTAAGTAAACTTAATGTGGTGGTCTGCTCTGGATATTCCTCCAAAATCCGCTCATAACAACGAACTCTGGTGTAGTGATCGATATCACCAGGTTTGGTCATTCCAACAATTGGCTGGATCAGTAAATTGGCCTCATGTTCCTTAGCCGCTCTGAACGTGAGCTCTTGATGGGCCCTATGCATTGGGTTTCTTGTCTGAAAAGCTACTACTTTGCGCCAACCCAGCTTACGGAACCTTCCTCTTAGCTCAGAAGGAGAATCTCGTAACAGTCTAAAATCATAATGTAAAGGAGGCTCAATACCTTTTAAGGAACCACCTAAGTAGACATCATTGGCATGGTTCATCAAATAATCAACTGCCGGATGGGTTTCACTGTTGGTACCGAAAGCAGCTTTAGCTTCAGCAGCTTTGTCGGGATTCCATTGGTCCTCGATCTCCATAGTGGCGATAACAACCCCTTCTTTGTCTCGAAGTGCAATTGAATCTCCGGGCTTGACCTGCTTTGAAAATTCTTTAGTAACATCCAAGGTGATTGGAATAGGCCAAATCACTCCAGATGATAAGCGCATTTTCTTTAATACACCTTCATAGTCTTTTTTGTTAAGAAAACCCTCTAGAGGGGAAAATGAGCCATCTAAAATTAGCTCTATGTCACAAAGTTGACGGTCGGTGAGATCCCAGGAAGGATACTCTTTAGCTCTACCTTTTTCCTCTTCTGCAGCCGACTCACCCAGATATAATTCTTTAAGAACACCTCCATGAGGCTCTTTAAATGCACCCATATATGATTAATTTAATAATAATTGTTAAAAAATTGAGACGGCAAAGGTAAGAACAATGAGTGAGGAATCAAAATGCAATGTAAAAGTTTGGTCCGTTAAGTCCAATACATCTCACTATGTTGTTCCAGCATAGGTTTGCCAACCATCTAAGTATGTCACTACGATGCAATTAAAAAGCTCGACTGAATAAATAGGGTTCAGGAGCTCAAAACCTTTCGTAAAAACTCTAAATTTAAAGATGCATAAATTCTGGGCACTTGGGTTTTTAATCATAATATGCTGTTGCGAGGTAGCAGAG
>JBPCUG010000320.1:0-3132 GCA_051011275.1 Cyclobacteriaceae bacterium
AGGTGCGTTTCCAGCATTTTGTCAAAAGAGAATTAGGGGTTGCTTCAAGCAGTGACGTGCATTTTAAATTATTGCGTCGATCAATCGATGCACGAGGCAAGAGAACCAAAGTGCATTTGTCAGGAGAGCTATTCTTTGGCGATCTGCCGGAGGCTAAGAGCCACAAAAAAGAATATCCTGATGTTGTTAATGCTACACCTGTGATCGTGATTGGCGCTGGCCCAGCCGGTTTGTTTGCTGGCTTGCGTTTGTTGGAGCTTGGAAGGAAACCGATAATTTTGGAGAGGGGCAAGGACGTACGCGCCCGAAGGCGTGACCTAGCTGCCATCAATAAGGACCATATTGTCAATTCGGAATCAAATTATTGTTTTGGCGAGGGTGGGGCGGGAACCTATTCCGATGGAAAGCTATATACTCGCTCAAAAAAGAGGGGGGATGTAAATGAAATTTTATCAATATTAGTTGGCCATGGGGCCAAGGAGGAGATCCTTATAGATACGCATCCTCATATTGGGACAAATAAGTTGCCTCAGATAGTCACTGCAATACGAGAAACGATAATTGAGGCTGGTGGAGACATTCGCTTTAATTGTAAGGTAACTGATCTAATAATAAACGACACCTCTATTGTGGGAGTAGGCACTGCTGAAGGCGATGAAATTGATGCTGAAGCGGTGATACTGGCTACCGGCCATTCTGCCACTGACATGTACCAGTTGCTCCATCGGAAAAACATTGCATTGGAAGCTAAGCCTTTTGCAATTGGTGTAAGGGTCGAGCATGAACAGCAATTGATCGACCAAATACAATACGGTCAAGGGCAAAGGGGAAGTTTGCCCGCGGCTTCGTATGCGTTGGCCCACCAGATGAAAGAGCAGAGGAGAAGCGTGTTTTCTTTTTGTCTGTGTCCGGGTGGCTTTATAGTCCCGGCAGCTACCACTCCGGGAGAATTAGTCGTGAATGGAATGAGCCCTTCTCGCAGGGATGCCCGATTTGCCAATTCAGGAATTGTGGTTGCAGTTGATCAAAAGGATATGATGGAATATGGGGACAAAGGTGTTTTAGCTGGGCTTTATTACCGGCAAAGCCTCGAGCAAAAGGCCTGTAAAATGACCGGCGGCGGACAGAAGGCCCCTGCCCAAAGACTGTTGGATTTTGTCAATCGAAAGTCATCGTCTCATCTGAAGGAGACATCCTACCAGCCAGGGTTAGAGGCCCTCTCCATGGATGAAGTATTGCCAGAGATCATTGCCAGTAATCTACGCGTTGCTTTTAAAAGTTTCGGAAAAAAGATGAAGGGCTATCTGACAAATGAGGCTCAGATAATTGGTATTGAAAGCCGGACTTCAGCGCCTTTAAGAATACCGAGAGACTCGGGCACTTTAGCTCACGTTCAGATTAAGAACCTTTATCCGTGTGGCGAAGGGGCGGGATATGCCGGTGGCATTGTTTCAGCGGCCATTGATGGTATGCGTTGTGCGCAGGCTGCGGTAGGGTCAGATTAGGCACTAAGGATATTATGAAGAAAACATTGATAGTAGGAGCTAGTCCCAATCCGGCCAGATATGCATATCTGGCAGTGAACATGCTATTGGAATATGGTCATCCGATTGTTCCCATTGGAATTAAATCCGGTGAGGTCGCAGGTCATGGAATTGTAGATTTGAGACAAAGGCCAGTTATCCCAAATATTAATACAGTAACTCTGTACTTAAACCCCTACAACCAAGAACAGTGGCATGATTATTTGATTGCCTTGAAACCGGTACGAATCATCTTCAATCCCGGCACTGAGAACAACAAGTTTGCTCTAAAAGCACAAAGCGCCGACATAGAAACCATTGAAGCTTGTACATTGGTAATGTTACGATCGGGAACATACTAGCCCGTCCTGCTTAACAAATAATATTATTACCTGATAAACAGTGAGTTATACTTGCATCTCAGGCTGAGTCTGAGCAGCTTGAACAGCGGAGGTTTTATCTTTTTTCTACCCGGTTTTAATAGTGAAAAAACCATTTATTTATCGTATTTTTGGCTTTTTGCAACGGTAACTATGAGCGACGAAAAAGATAAGAAAAAAAGCACCTATTCGGCGGATAATATACAGGTCTTAGAAGGTCTGGAGGCGGTAAGAAAACGCCCTGCTATGTACATCGGTGATATTGGGCTTAAAGGTCTTCACCACATGGTTTGGGAAGTTGTAGATAACTCTATAGATGAAGCGCTTGCAGGTCATTGTGATGAGATCAAAGTACAGATCAACGAAGATAACTCTATTACTGTCTCCGACAATGGTCGAGGGATCCCAACGGACTTGCACCCGAAGGAGAAACGGTCTGCTTTGGAGGTCGTTATGACTGTGCTCCACGCCGGTGGAAAGTTTGATAAGGATACTTATAAGGTATCTGGTGGTTTACATGGTGTTGGCGTGTCGGTGGTAAACGCGCTATCAGCTGACCTTAAGGCCACAGTGCATCGCAATGGGAAGATATTTGAGCAGGAGTATAAGAGAGGCATTCCGCAGTATAGGGTAAAAGAAAATGGCACAACCGATAAGACCGGTACCATAGTGCACTTTGTACCGGATCGCCAAATATTTAATGTTTCTGAATACAATTATGAAACTATCGCCTCTCGATTGAGGGAGCTGAGCTTTCTTAATGCCGGGATACGAATTTTACTTACTGATTTACGAGAAAAGGATGATGCCGGAGAATATCTTAACGATGAATTTTATTCCGAAGGCGGCCTTACCGAGTTCGTCAATTACCTAGACTCAAGTAGGGAAAGCTTGATACCTGAGCCTATATATATCCAAGGTGAGAAGAACGGGTTTCCAGTACAGGTAGGGATGAATTACAATACTTCTTTCTCTGAAAATGTGATCTCTTACGTCAATAATATCAATACTATTGAGGGCGGTACGCATGTGGCAGGGTTTCGTCGCGCTTTAACGCGTACGTTGAAGTCCTATGCGGACAAGTCTGGTTTGCTAGACAAAGTAAAGGTAGAGATCAGTGGGGATGATTTTAGAGAAGGCCTTACCGCGGTAATTTCGGTGAAAGTAGCCGAGCCACAATTCGAGGGACAAACCAAGACCAAGCTAGGTAACTCCGAGGCTATGGGAGC
>JBPCUG010000321.1:0-4061 GCA_051011275.1 Cyclobacteriaceae bacterium
TTTCTGCTCTCGCTGTCTCAGGAATGGGAAAAGGCGCTGGATGAAAACAAAGAGCTGAAGTACAAAATGGAAACTGCGGAAAAGGAGATTGTAAAGCTAAGAGAGATTGAAGATTCCCTTTTTAAGACCTTAAAGACAGCGGAAGATACAGGGGCTAATATGATTGAGCAAGCCAACAAGACAGCGGAGCTCCATCTTAAGGAAACCCAGATGAAGGCCGATGCCTTGATCAATGAATCAGAATCAAAAGCAAAGGGCGCCATTGAGGAAGCTGAAAGCAAACGCCGCCAGATCTTGGATAGTTTACAGGATGAGGTAAAGAAGCTTCAGGAATCTCATCGTAAGCTACAGAACCAGAGGGAAACCATGCTTCGGGAGATGAAAAATATCGCCACCGATTTCTTAGAGAAAGTAGAACAGTCAAAATCTGAATCGGAGAAGTTCTCAATTGATGAAACAATAGAAGAGGCCAAAGATTCTACTAAAGTGAGCTACGCTTTTGCCAAGGCAAAGGAGGTAAAAGACAATGCCGATAGTCAACCCGATCCTGAGCCGAAAAATGGTGAATCGACAAAAAACGAGGGCTCATTTTTTGATCAAATCTAAAAAAGCAACCTGAGATCTTCATCTTTCCTCGTATCGCCAAAACTATGGGATTAGTATCGTTAGTTGGATTGGAGTTCTTTGCTTATCACGGCTATTATGATGAGGAGCAAAAGATGGGCAATAAGTACTCTGTGGATCTCACCGTAAGAGCAGACCTCCACCGAGCAGCCGAACAGGATGAGCTATCTCAAACAGTTAACTACGAAGTCCTGTACACCGTGGTGGCACAAGAAATGGCTCGAAAATCCAGGCTTTTGGAGCACATAGGATACAACATTATTCATTCCATTTTCGACCAGTTTCCTCCAGTAGATGAAGTTGAAATAAGCATTTCAAAATACAATCCTCCAATTGGAGGTGTATGCCAGGAGGCAAGAGTGACCCTTAGCGAGCATCGCGATAATCATAAATAAAGGCGGTTTTGAACCTTAACCAAATTACGATCCCTTCTAATGATGTGGCCAAAGCTGTGGCCTTTTATCAGACTTTAGGCCTCAGGTTAATTGTCGACGGTATTCCCAGATATGCTCGATTGCTTTGTCCGGATGGCGAAAGTACCTTCTCAGTTCACCATAGCGAGCAAAAGATACAAGCTGATAATGGGATTTGGGTTTATTTTGAGTGCAAGGACCTAGACCAGAGGTGCCGTGAATTGAAATCCCTGGGAGTAACTTTTTTGGAGGCTCCGGAAGATCGTACATGGCTGTGGAGGGAGGCCAGACTAAAAGACCCTGATGGCCATTTGATCATTCTTTTTTATGCAGGGGAGAACCGGATCAATCCACCCTGGCGGGTGAACTAGGAGCTACTTTTGCTCTGGATTGACAAAGGTGAAGCCAGTTGCCTCAGCTCCTTCATAATAATCAACTTCCAATCCTATTAAGTACATTGTATCCTTCTTAGCCAGAAAGATGGTAAGCCCACCGATTTCATACATCGAATCATTTTGCTTTTTTGTGTCAAACCCTAGCAAATAGGAAACTCCGGCACAACCAGCTCCCTTGACCCCAATCCGTAAACCGTAGGCCTCAGGAATTTCCTTGGATGCCCTGATAGCTTTTATCTGGGCGATTGCTTTGTCTGTAAGGGTTACTGGGGTCATTTTTTCAATTTTCTTACGCCGGTACTCAAAAGAGGAAAGTTTTGGCAAATATAGCTATCTTAATGCCATAAATTGCTACCCAATGATCACACAATCTTAGATCTGGTAAAAACGTTAAATTTTCACGGACTGTATGGATGTAATTATTGAATTTGGTAAAATTTTGTTGCCTGCGGCAGCTGTCTTATATGGCATGTATCTGGTGATTAAGTCCTTCACCCAGCAAGAATTGGGCAAATTGAGCATGGACTTGAGAAATAAGAACCGGGAAGTTACTTTACCAATACGACTTCAGGCATATGAAAGACTTTGTTTGTTCTTGGAAAGGATCACACCAAATAACCTGGTGCTTAGACTGAATGACAGTAAGTTTTCGGCCAAGCAATTCCAACAAGTTTTGCTGAAAGAGGTAAGAGAGGAGTACAACCACAATCTTTCGCAGCAAGTATATGTGAGCGATCATTCTTGGACACTCCTAAAGAAAGCGATGGAAGAGGTAATTGCCTTGATCAACCAATCTGCTACCGGAATGACAGAAGACGCCAAAAGCGTGGATCTAGCTAAGAGAGTGTTCGAAAGAGTAGTGGAGCAAAATGTAGATCCCACCAGCGTGGCGCTCACAGAAATTAAAAACGAAGCTAGAAAACTGTTTTAGTGAATAGAACTTGGAATGATTTTTGGTTTATCCTGGTTATAAAACCAAACCTGCAAATATGATCGAAAACGATACTAAAAAGGAAAAAGGCTTAAATTTCTTAAAAGCACAAAAAAAGGCAGAGCGAGTAGCTAAGGATCCCCAAAAGATCTCACGATTGATAGAAGCATCCAAAGAGAAGATGAGCAAACTGGAAGTGGATAGCGATAAGGTGAGCGGCTTTATGGAAAAGATCAAACTTTTTTTACGCATGCTTAAGGCTTATTTGAAAGGAGATTACAAAGTGATTCCCTGGAAAACCCTTTTACTAATCGTAGCCGGATTGATTTATTTCGTTTCTCCTCTGGACTTAATTCCTGACCTTATCCCCATTACCGGCTTTATTGACGATTTCTCTATTATGGTTTGGATCTTTAATCGTTTGCAAAAGGATGTCGAAGCCTTTAGAGCTTGGGAAGAAAACCCTGGCGAGTTGTCAAATTCGCCCCAGTAGCTAAACTTTTTCGATAGTCAGCTTGTTTGACCGGTCAGAAGTTTAGTATTTCAATGATATCACCCGTAAAAATACAACACCTTCAGGCAGCCATATCTTATGATCAATATTCTGAATTGATTGAGGACTTAGTGGCCCAAAATAGTACTACAGGGCCCAATCAATCCGAAAGCATGATCGGTTACACTCGCCTGAATTCTCAACGGATGAAAAGGGTGTATAAAACCACAAAGATACTTCCTGAGCTGGCTCAAGCGGTAGCCAAGATTACCATACCTAGCTACTGGATCGTTCTTACCGAAGCCTGGTGCGGTGATGCGGCCCAAAGCATACCTGTCTTATCCAAATTGGCAGACCTAGGTGATAATATTGAACTCAAACTGTTGCTCCGCGATGAACACCTGGATCTGATGACTAAATATCTTACCGACGGAGCCCGTGCCATACCAAAGCTCGTTTGGATGGCAAAAGAAAACTTTCAGGAAGTTGCTACTTGGGGTCCGCGGCCTGCTCCGGCTCAGGAATTGCTCAAATCCTATAAAGGAAATCCTGAAGAGACTTACGATCAGTTCTCGGAAAAACTACAGAGATGGTACAATCAGGATAAAACCGAAACGTTACAATTAGAATTGTTATCTATGATTGCCAGAGCGATCACCTTGGAAAAAACACTGTCTTGAAGAAATTCATCTTATTCGTCTTCTGGTTTTATTCTAGCGTTTCTTTTGCACAAGATACAGATGAGCATGAGATATTTTATGGCAAACTTGTGGAAGCTGCTATCCAGCGTACCCATCAAGATATTACTTATGATCCCAGCTACTATCGTTTAGATTACCCCGGTGGCGATGTGCCTGCGAATAAAGGAGTTTGTACCGATGTAGTTATTCGTTCCTATCGCCAATTGGATATCGACCTTCAGGCTGAGGTACATGAAGACATGAAAGCCAATTTTAGCAAGTATCCTAAAAATTGGGGGCTCTCAAGCACGGATAGGAATATTGACCATAGACGGGTGCCTAATCTGATGACTTATTTTAAACGCCAAGGCGCAAGTAAACCGGTCACTGATCAGGCAAGGGATTATAACCCTGGCGACCTGGTCACCTGGGATTTAGGTGGAGGCATTACTCACATTGGCATCGTAGTGGATCAGAAGTCTGTAAATGGACATCCTTTAATTGTGCACAATATTGGGAGAGGTC
>JBPCUG010000322.1:0-3262 GCA_051011275.1 Cyclobacteriaceae bacterium
GCTTAGTTGACCTGGTATGGATTGGAGGTGGTTGCATTTGCCTCTTACAAGTTCAAAAACATCCGGGTTTTTCTTGTGTGGCATGATGCTAGAACCGGTAGTAAAGTGGCGGGGAAAGGTAATAAAACCGAAATTCTGACTATTGTATAGGCATATATCCATGGCCAGTTTGCCCAAAGTGGCACCAAAGCTAGCCAAACTAAATCCTATCATACTTTCCGTCTTACCTCTGGCTATCTGGGCGGCAACCACATTAAAGTGAAGCGTCTCAAAACCCAATAATTGAGTGGTTAGTTGCCGATCTATTGGAAAGGACGATCCGTAACCAGCGGCGGAGCCCAAAGGGTTTTGGTTTACCTGTTGAAAAGCAGCTTGCAAGAGCCGTAGATCATCAATCAAGGTTTCAGAGTAGGCGCTAAGCCATAAACCGATAGAAGAAGGCATGGCTACTTGTAAATGCGTATATCCTGGGATGATCACTTCTTTGTGTTGGTCACTGAGCTCGAGTAAGGTAGTGAAGATTGATTTTGTTAATCCAACTAGTTCTTTGATCTCGTCCCTTAAGAACATCTTTAAATCCACAAGCACCTGATCATTTCGTGACCGGCCAGTGTGAATCTTTTTGCCAGCAGTTCCAACCGCTTCTGATAATTCAAATTCAACTTGCGAATGAATATCTTCGAAATCTTCCATCACTACAAAACCTTCCTCCAGTGTTTGTAGATAAATGTTTTTCAAGGCCGGCGCTAGAGCCTCCCATTCTTCTTTACTTAATAGGCCCACCTTATATAGCATAGCGCCATGAGCCATCGATCCAACCACATCATAAGGAGCCAAGATGCGATCCCAGTCGCGGTCATTTCCGACGGTGAAGTCTTCAATGCGCTTTTCGATTTCGTAGCCTTTATCCCAAAGTTTCATTTTTGTTGCTTCGTGCTATTTATTTATTGTTTCTGATTAGTTTTTAAAATGAGTATAGTTTCATGTTTTCTTTATATGATGATAATAAACATCCTAAACAAATAAACAATCCCAACAATCTCAACAATCTTGACAACTATAAAATCTGCAATCCATTAAGCAACTCAATATAAAATCTAATACCATCTTTAATCTCCGATCCCAAAATGAATTCATCGGCAGTATGCGATCTTTCAGATTGTCCGGGTCCGATTTTCAGTGTGGTAAAATCTAGCAATGCTTGATCTGACAACGTAGGGGAACCGTAACAATTTAAACCCAAGGACTTTCCTTTTTTTACTACTGGGTGATCCAAAGAAATGCCAGATGCACCCAGCCGAGTAGATCGGGGTGCTACATTAGCGTCCACGTGCTCACTGACAATCTCCAGAATTTCTTGATTTGTATATTTTTCGTTACTCCTAACATCTACCACGAACTCGCAGCGGTCAGGCACTACATTGTGTTGGCTACCAGACTTTATTTGAGTCACTGTCATTTTAACCGGACCAAGTAATTCTGAGTTCTGGTCGAACTGATAGTTTTTGATCCAGTCTATTGACGGCATTGCTTTATATAATGCGTTTTCGCCTTCTTCCCGAGCGGCATGACCAGCCTTGCCCTGAACGATACAATCAAGTACCATTAAACCTTTTTCAGCGACTGCCATCTGCATTCCTGTGGGCTCGCCTATGATGCCAAGATCGATTTGACCTAAGTCAGGCAAAACGCTGCTTATTCCATTAGCTCCTGATATCTCCTCTTCTGCAGTGATCGCCAAAATAAGGTTATAAGGTAGTTGCTTTATTTGATTTAAATGTTGGAACGCTGCAACCAGTGCCACCACCGACGCACCAGCATCGTTGCTCCCTAAGCCGATAAGTTTATCTCCCTCGTAGACCAGAGTAAAAGGATCACGAGTCCATCCCTCAGATGGTTTTACTGTGTCGTGATGGGAGTTTAATAATAATGTTGGTTTCCTTTTATCCTGGAGCTGGCCATGTACCCAAACATTATTCCCTTTTCGATGTGGATTTAGCTCTTTGCCAATTAAGTAACCTTCAATCAAATCAGCTGTCTCCTGCTCTTCCTTGGAAAATGAAGGAGTATTGATCAATTGCTGTAATAAAGCTACTGCCTCATCCGTCATCTTACTTAGTTCTTGTTCGCTCAGGAGTGACATAGCATCGTTCCTTTTATTTCTTCAGGGTAATATTTTAATAAGTCAGGACTGCCTACGATAACTTGATCAACCTTATTTGACAGGGCCTGAAAAGCTGTATCTAATTTAGGGATCATACCGTCGGTGACACTTCCGTCTTCTTTCATTTGCTGATACAACTTTGGGGTTAATTGCTGAATTAATGATTGTGGGTCGTTGGCATCAACTAGCACTCCGGGTTGGTTAAGGCACAGGATTAAATGAACATTAAAATGGTGGCTAAGGCTGCTAGCGATGGCTGAAGCAATTGTATCAGCATTCGTATTTAGTAGTTGACCTTTACCGTCATGCGTGATAGCACAGAAAACCGGGGTTAGGTCTTTTTCTAAAAACTGTAGGAGTTGATTGACGTTCAACTTGGTCGGTTTTATATCGCCAACAAAACCAAAATCAATTGGTTTCGAACTACGCCGACTGGCCGGGATCATATTTGCATCAGCTCCGGTTAGCCCAATAGCATTGCAGCCATATGCCTGTAGCTGAGCAACTATTTGTTTGTTTAATAACCCGGCATAGATCATGGTCACCACTTTTAAACTAGCAGCATCGGTGATCCTTCTGCCATCAATTATTTTTGGTTGTATGCTTAATTGCTTACTAAGCTCATTGGCCTGCTTACCTCCGCCGTGTATCAATATTTTATGTCCGGAAATGGCCGCCCATTGTTGTAATAGAAGCTTTAGCTTTTCTGGTTGATCTACGACCTCACCGCCAATTTTCAAGATTGTCAGTTTCTTCATAGCTTCTCTAAAATATTTTTGAGAACCGCTTGAGCAGCGAAAGTTCGATTATTGGCTTGCTCCAGAACCAATGAATTATCAATTACCTCATCGGTAGCAATCACATTGCGGCGCATAGGAAGACAATGCATGAACTTGCCTTGGTTGGTCAAAGCCATTTTTTCTTTAGTGACAGTCCAAGTAGGATCATTAGTCAAAATTTTGCCATAGTTTTCATAGCTAGACCAATTTTTAGCATAGACAAAATCCGCCTCACGCAGGGCTGCGTTTTGGTCTTGGATAACTGTAACGCCATGAGTAAAGTCGTCAGCAAGGTCGTAGCCTCCGGGGTGCGTAAGAG
>JBPCUG010000323.1:0-2568 GCA_051011275.1 Cyclobacteriaceae bacterium
CTCCCTCTTTCAAGACCCTATACATATCTTTTAGTCCTCTCTCCAAGTCCTCAAAGTTACGTACTCCAAAGGAAACGATGACTGCATCGAATTTATTATCCTCAAAAAGAAGCTTTTCCGAATCCCCAAGACGTAATTCAATCTTATTTTCAAGCCCCTTCTTTCTAATTTTTTCACGACCCATAGCTAGCATACCCTCGGAAATATCCACTCCAATCACCTTTTCGGGATTTAAAGCCAGCGCTTCAATGGCAAAATCACCTGTTCCAGTGGCGATATCCAATATATGGGAGCTTGGTTTTTTCCTAAGCAGTTTAATGGCTTTTTTACGCCATATTATATCTATCCCTAAACTTAAAAGATGATTCAGCAGGTCATACCTCTTGCTGATAGTGTTAAACATAGAGGCCACCTGCTCCTTCTTTGAAGCAGTTTGGTCCTGATATGGTACTACCGTGGTTTTTCCCATTTCCATCACAAAAGTAACCAACTACCTGGGAAGCTCCTAGACCTGTGCTTTAAATAACCAAGGTGCGTGAGGAATGTATATAGCAAGGTAACTGAAATTACCTCTCTAGAATCTTGAATTCAACCCGCCGATTAAGTTCACGGCCATCTACTTCATCGTCGTTACTGGCCAGAGGATGATCTTTGCCATACCCAACTGCTTCCAGTCGATCTGGATTAATTCCACGATTGATCAGGTAAGTGACCACCGAGTTGGCACGCTTGACTGATAGTCGCATGTTGTATTCTCGGGTACCAATAAAATCGGTATGGCCAGCCAACTCCACCCTCATCTTCGGACTTTCCGACATCAGCTTGTCCAACTTATTAAGTTCAGTAAAGGAAGTTGCCTTTAAGGTGAACTTGTCGAAATCGAAATAGATGTTTCGCAAAATCGAGGAAAGTCCGACTTCGAGCTTATTGAGTTCAAATTTTCTTCTCACCTCCTGCCCTTCATCACTGGAAGCAGGTAAGGTGATCTTGATATTCTTAAATAGGTAGCCTTCTCTTTCCATTGATAACATAAAATCGTCCTGGATGGGATTAACGATATCAACTTGGTAAACTCCGAGTCCGATATTTCTTACTGAGTAGACCACATTATCACTAATCCTGCTTATCTGTAAATTTGCTTCCAATGGAGTACCATCATCGTAGTCAGCCACCTCCACGATCAAACTAATAGGCTGCATACCTTCTTCGCTGCTGCCACTATCTTTGTTTAGGTAATTACTTGGTCCTAGCCTTTCAGCTTGATTGATATCGTTTAACGGGACCGAGACCATATATATATCGGTATAGCCCATACCCTCATCGCGGACCGAAGCGAAATACCCACGTTTGCCATCCTTCGTTCCTACAAAATAGATGTCATCATCCGGGGTATTCATCGGATAACCCAAATTGATTGGATCTGACCATTTCCCTGAAGTACTATCGTATTCGGACTTGAAAATATCGTAGCCGCCCATTCCTTTACCTCCTCGGCTGCTGAAGTAGAGCGTCTTACCATCATAATCCAGAAAGGGACTGTCTTCGTCATACTCACTGTTGATTGGAGCTCCTAAGTTGGTCGCGTCACTCCAAACGCCATCTGCCCCGCGTGTGCTCAAATAGATATCCATTTCACCTTCACCTCCGGGTCGGTCGCTTGAGAATACCAGGGTGCCGCCATCCGGTGACATGGAAAGTGATTTTTCCGTAAAGTCGGAATTAACATCTCCACTGACTGGTTGAGGTCTGGACCATACACTATCAGCACCTAGTTCAGAATAATAAATGTCACTGGTACCGTCTTCGATATCCTTGTACAGGTACAACTGCCGACCATCAGCTGACAGAGCGATGTTTGAATCGTGAAAAGGTGTATTTATTGTAGTCCCTATATTCGCCGCTTGCGACCAGGCTGTATCCTGATATTGGGCAATGAATATATCTTCGTATGAAAAATTATCGGTATGGACATCCTCACTTAAATTCCCCAGCTTTCTTCGGGTGGTGAAAATAATTGTCGATTGATCCTCATTAAGAACCGGAGCAAAATCGTGCCACTCTGAGTTTATTTGTGTACCGACATTTACGATAGAATAGCCTTCCGGGTAAGCAGTAAACTCTTTACCATTTTCGCATTCATAAATCCTTCTTTCCACGGCATCTACCGGTATCCTATCAGCACCTACATAGTCAGTATCTGTGCTGACCTTCTCCCTGTACTGCTGGTAGTAGTTAATCGCTTGGTCAAAATTAAGGCCCAGCTGATAGCCCTGGCCAACTAAGTAAAGAATATCAAATCGGTAATTTGGATCGAGCTCTACTACCTTTAGAAAGTATCGGGTTGCCCGGTCCTTATCAGTTGTTTCCAAGTGCACTTTGCCAGCCATATAGTTAGCCTTCACATTGCCTGGATCAAGCTCTGCTGCTTGCACATAGTAATTCTTCGCTTCCTCCAGCGCTCTTTGGTTGAAATAGATCTCATCACCAATTTCCAGGTAGTCTTTTGCCGACTGGCGGTCGTCTTGAGCACAGACCTTCAGCGTGTACACCAGAAGAAAGCAGGTACAA
>JBPCUG010000324.1:0-4826 GCA_051011275.1 Cyclobacteriaceae bacterium
AAACTTAATCCCGCTGTTGCGCCAAGAATCAGTATCACAATGTGTACTTGAAGTGATCACACAAAATAAACCAGCTATCAGGGTATACAATCAATTAGGCTTTAAGGAAAATCGCTACCTTAAATGCTTCCGCTCGACTAAGAATACAATGGACCTAACAACCAATCATTTGGAGCATGTAGAAATTAGGACCAATACGAACCCCGATCTGTTACAATACAAAAGCTTTGGGGACCATCGGGCCAGTTTTCAAGATAGCTACTCACATATTGAAGTAAAGTCAGCATTGGAAACTGCAGTGGAAGCCTCGATCGATGGTCAATTGGTTGGATATGTAATCTATCAAAAACCAAGAGGTAGAATATCGCAAATAGCAGTAGCACATAATTACCGACGCCGAGGAATTGGTCAAGCCTTGATCCGGCATATTGGAAACGAGACAGAAGCCAAGGGATTAAATATAATCAACGTGGATGTCGATGCTTCTGGAGTGATTAAGTTTCTAGAAAACTGCGGTTTTGAAAATTATTTAGATCAATACGAAATGGTAAAAAAAATATAGCTTTGCCTACGATGCAGTTTTCTGACTTACCTGGTATTGTCAACGGCGATCTGATTCAGCTGAATGAAAGCCATGATATTACGCATCTACTGATAGATAGTCGAAAGCCAATCTTTCATAAAGGAACACTTTTCTTTGCTATCAAGGGACCAAGGCACGACGGTCACTCATACTTACCAGATCTTTATCAACAAGGGATTCGTAATTTTATCGTGCAAGACCTATCCGATGACCAATTACATCTATACCCGAAGGCCAATTTTATCAAGGTTGGCTCTTCTGTTCAAGCCTTACAGCAAATTGCTGGTTGTCATCGACGATCATTTGATCTACCGGTTTTGGCCATTACCGGTAGCAATGCTAAAACCATTATTAAAGAATGGCTTTACCAACTACTTTCTCCTAACTTAAAGGTGGTAAAAAGCCCAAAAAGCTTTAATTCGCAGGTGGGTGTCCCCTTGTCCCTCTGGCAGATAAAAGCCTCCCATCAACTGGCCATCTTTGAAGCTGGTATCTCTCAACCGGGAGAAATGGTACTTTTATCCAAGATCCTTCAGCCAACTATTGGAATATTTACCAACCTGGGTTCGGCACATGATTCTGGTTTTGAAAGTCAAGATCAAAAGCTTAACGAAAAGATCAAACTTTTTGCAAGCTGCGACACGATCATTTATTGTCAGGATCAAAAGGAAGTCGATCAAGCTCTTAGAAAAACATTTAGAAGTCAACAGCTATTCTCTTGGTCACAGCACCTTGAAGCTGATGTGAAAATTACACAAACCACCCAGGGTCCTGGAAGCACCGAGCTTGAGATAGAGCATAAGGACTCTAAATTTTCTCTGAAGCTACCATTTTCGGATAGGGCCTCTATTGAGAACGGTATGCATTGCATCAGTTGCTTGCTACTTCTTAAATACGATCAGGAATACATCCAGTCTGCTATCGACAAGCTGGAATCCGTACCGCGCCGGATGGTGCTAGTAAAAGGTATCAACGAATGCTACCTGATAGACGATAGCTACAATAATGATCTCGCTGGTCTGGAGGTCGCTTTGGATTTCTTGCTGCAACAGAAACAAAAAAAACGTAAAACTGTTATCCTTTCCGATCTTCTACAGTCGGGACTTGAAGGTGACATACTTTGGAGAAGTATTGCAGATCTAGTGGAATCAAAAAAAGTTGACAGACTAATAGCTATTGGCGCTAACCTAAATCAATACGAGCAGCTATTCAATTTTGAAGCCCGGTTTTTCGAAAGCACTGAGGCGTTCTTAGATCACTTAGATAAAATCAGCTTTAGCCAAGAACTAATCCTGATAAAAGGAGCTCGCAGCTTTAGGTTTGAGCAAATTGTACAGCGACTTCAGGAAAAAGTGCATGGGACAGTATTAGAAATAAACTTGGATGCATTAACGCATAACTTAAACTATTTTAGAAGCAAACTAGATGACAACACTAAGGTGATGGCTATGGTTAAGGCCTTCGCTTATGGCAGTGGAAGTTTTGAGATAGCGCACCTGTTGCAATACCATGCTGTTGACTATTTGGGTGTGGCTTATGCTGATGAAGGTGTGGCCCTGCGCCAACAAGGTATTCATCTTCCAATCATGGTAATGAACCCCCATGTTGATAGCTTTGGCCAGCTATTGGCTTACGATCTGGAACCTGAAGTTTATAGCCTGGAAGTCTTACAGGAATTGGTTTCCTACTTGGACGCCCATTCAGCTAACCTGAAAGTGCATCTCAAGCTTGACACAGGTATGCATCGGTTGGGCTTCGAACTTGCGCAGTTGGACAAGGCTACACAAATAATTAAGTCCCATAAGGGAATTGAGATTGTCAGTCTATTCAGCCATTTAGCATCGGCGGGGGATCCCAACGAAGAAGCCTTCTCGAAAGAGCAGTATAAAAAGCTCATGGTCGCGAAAGGGAGATTTAATCAAGTGTCACCTCAACCCCTGATTCACCTACTAAATTCTGAGGGCATACTTCAATTTCCGCAATATCAACTCGATATGGTTAGACTTGGCATTGGTCTTTACGGTGTCACCTCAACCGAACAAGATAAGTTACGACATATTGGCACACTCAAGTCAAGGGTCTCGCAGGTTAAGGAGCTTTCTCCAGGTGACACTATTGGCTATGGGCGACGAGGCAAGGCCAATGAGTCAATGAAGATCGCCACCATAGCTATTGGTTATGCCGATGGTTTTGATCGCAGGTTTGGTAATGGGGTTGGCGGGGTGATCGTTCAAGGTAAGGAAGTTCCTGTTGTGGGAAATGTGTGTATGGACATGACCATGATCGATGTTACCGGCCTTGATGTAGTTCCTGGGGAGGAAGTAATTTTATTTAATTCGGAATTAACTGTCTCAAATCTAGCAGACCGAATAGGTACTATTCCCTACGAGATACTAACCAGCATTTCAGATAGAGTGAAGCGTACTTACTTTTCCGAGTGATTAGCCACCACAGCCTAAGCCTTTTTTAAGATCTCTTTCTGGTAAGCCACCAAAGTCCTGCTGATGGTTTAGACCATCTTCCGGTGAATCATCAATCTTTTTGATCTTCTTCTTCGGCTTCATATCCAATTTCTTTTTGGGTTTGGCCGGTTCCTTCATGTGTCTAGTCCATTAGTTAGCACTTACTAATTTAACCGCAATAACCCACAAAACCCTTCATTTGTCGGTTTGTGGACAAATTATTTCGGAACAAACCGTGTTTCCAAATAGCTGAAAGAAATGTCACCTGTCATGTGTTTGACAGAATAATTTAAACTAAATCAGTAGCTTGGTAGCTACTAGAATAGACAAATCTTGTTACGAGCTTTACTAATTGCCACTTTATTTGTTTTCGGAACATCCGTCCCTGTTTGGAGCCAATGTTGTTCCGGAGGTGTGCCTTTGTCCGGAAATTTGGGACTGCCGCCAAGTAACAAGGGAGCCTTTCAATTTTCATTAAGTTATGATCTAAATGTTTTAAGAACATTTAAAACTGGAACCGAGAAACTGGACGAACGCGATCGCCAAAGGGTAACGCATGCGGCGCTGGTTGAAGTAGGCTATAGCTTTAGCGATAAATTTGGGTTAGACGGCTTTTTCTCGTTTGTAAGGCAAGAAAGAAAAATAGAGAACCCTGGCCTGCCTACTGATTTCCAGCACACCGAAGGTATTGGCGATGCAGTACTACTTCTCAAGTACACCCTTGCCTCTACCAACACCCGCACCTGGGTGGTTGGAGTCGGCCCAAAAATACCCACTGGCGCTTCGGATCTGAAAGACAATGGTATCTTGTTAAGTGCGGATCTACAGCCTGGCAGTGGCTCCTGGGACGGTGTTGCATGGTCTAATTTAAGCCAACAAATTAAAGCTCGACCTTCCATGACCTTTGTGGGCACGATAACCTATCGATTGAGTGGAACCAATCCTGACTTTAGAATCAACCAGGACTACCGGTTTGGCAATGAGTTTCAGGCTATTGCTGGACTCAGTGATCAGCTAGTAATTGGAAAATTGTTAGTAGACCCTTCGGTTTCCTTGCGCTATCGAAGGGCCGGGGTCGATAAAGCCGATAAAGCTGAGGTACCCAATACAGGAGGAGAATGGGTTTTTATTAATCCCAACTTAGGTTTTAGGATCAGTGAAAGGTTGTCATATAATATTTCCGGTGAGCTTCCTTTGTATGCAAATATCACTGGAACCCAACTGACACCTACTTTCCGTTTCAATACAGGTTTCTATTATATAGTATCCCGCAAAAAAAGCGGACCATTGGATTTACAACCGTTAAACACAAAATGATGAAAACCGGCACCTACCATACACTGCTGATATTATGCGCTTTGGCTTTTGCATGTACCGAAGAGAGTCCCAATCAAACTGGAGGCCCAGGGACTGGGGGGGGTTCGGGTGGCAACTCCAACGATTGGTTGGTCCCTTCCAATGAGGTATTAGGAGGCGGGCCAGGCAAAGATGGAATACCTGCATTGGAGACTCCTGAAATGATCTCTGTAGCTCAAGCTACCTATTTAAGGGATGATGATCTGGTTATCGGATTTCGTTCGGGGATCGATGTTCGAGCATACTCGCACAAAGTCCTGGATTGGCATGAGATCATTAATGATGATGTCAATGGAACAGCAATAGCCGTAACCTATTGCCCTCTCACCGGGACTGCTATTGGCTGGGATCGAAACATTTCCGGAGGGACAACTACCTTTGGTGTATCAGGTCTGTTATATAATACCAACCTTATTCCATACGAT
>JBPCUG010000325.1:0-2580 GCA_051011275.1 Cyclobacteriaceae bacterium
GTCCAAGTTTCCTCTGGGCCCGCACTTATGACACCCATTCCACAATGGTTTTTTGAGGTCCATCAGGCCGCACCTCATCATTGGAACCAGACTTTTGCTTTTGAAATACCACAATGGTTGAGCCCAGAAGCCGCTCAGGTGGCTACCGAGCATCTAGTAAAAAGACATGATGCCTTACGACTGGCTTTTCATAAAAAAGAGGGACGTTGGACTGCTGAGGTAAAACTTCCCGAAGCTATCCACTCGTTTCAAAAGATCAACCTTTTCGATTGCGAACCAGATATGCAAACCACGGAAATCTCTAAGCGATTAAGTGAGATCCAAACTACTCTTAATTTAGAGAAAGGTTCTCTATTTCAGTGCATTTATATTGACAGTGGTAGTGGACAAAACAACCGACTTATATTGTTGGCCCATCACTTGGTGGTGGATGCTGTATCCTGGGGGCTCTTGATCGAAGAACTGGCTTTACTGGTGCACTCGGTAAGTCATAGCCAGGAAATATCTATGACGGCGACAACAACACCTTACACCGTCTGGTGCAATTATCTATCCGATTATGCAAAATCAGATGATGTGGCCAAGGAAATGGCTTTCTGGCAGGCACAAACTCAGTCACTGGATAGGTTGCCAGCCGACTTTAAAGTATCATTCCCAATAGTTGAAAGCTCAGTAAGCATATCAACTCATGAACTAGCCAAGGAGCAAACTCAGAGATTGCAAGACAGTTTAAAAGCCTATAACATGCGAACTGATGAAATGTTGGTCACCGCATTGATGCTTGCATTGGGCAAATGGGCAAGTGTATCCGAATTGTGCTTGGGGTTTGAACGACATGGACGAGGGCTAATTGATAATGAGCTGGATTTTTCTGGCACCATTGGCTGGTTCACCACTTACTTTCCAATTCTATTGACAATTGACACGTCAATGGAGTTAGGAGCGATCTTAAAATCAGTAAAGGAGCAACTACGCCAAACACCTAAAGGCGGACTGGGATATGGCGTGCTGCGTTACCTGGGGAGGCAAAAAGAATTGACACAGAGACCAATTGTTCTTTTTAACTATATAAGAAGTGGCCAAGGATTGGAATCGCCAGTGCTTGGAAAAGGAGAGTTCATCGACAAGGACATCCGCGACCCACAAAGCGAGCGATATTACCAACTGGAGATCAACGCTTTATTAAGAAATGGGGTTTTGCAAACTACATGGAGCTACTGCCGGGATCAATACCGGTCGTCATCAATTGAAGACCTAATTGCAAATTATCATGTATCTTTGCAAGAGCTTATCAGCCACTGCACTGAGACAGGAAGTGGGGGCTATACACCTTCTGACTTCCCCGAAGCAGATCTAAGCCAGAATGATCTGGATCGATTGTTTGATCAGTTGGACTTATAAATCAAAGCTTAATGCCAAGTACCAAGATAGAAGGAATTTTTCCATTGACTTTTATGCAGCAGATTCTACTGGTCCACAGTCTGTATGAAGCTCAAGACCAAGGCCAATTAGAGATTAAGTGTACCTTAAACGGAAGATTAAATGCTAAACTTTTTGAGCAAGCCTGGCAGGAAACGATTCAACTTCACCCGGCCCTTCGAAGCTCTTTACATTGGGAGAATATAGAAAAACCAGTGCAAATCGTAAGGCCAAAGGCCCAGATGCCCTGGCAACACAAAGATTGGTGCGATCTCTCCGCTTCGAGCCAGATAAAGCGGCTTGGGGAGTTGATGAAAGAAAGGCAGATGGAGGCCCTCGAATTTTCAAAAGCTCCGGTTTCCAGAATAACGCTTATAAAGATATCAAACAGCAGGCATATCCTACTATGGAGCTGTCATCATATCCTACTGGATGGATGGTCAGCGGCAGTCGTCCTAAAAGATGTCTTTGCCTATTACGACGCCTTATGCAAGGGACACAGCTACCAACCAGATACAGTACCAAGTTACCAATCCTATCTAGCTTGGATCCGGCGTCAAGACATTGCGGCCGCAGAAACCTTTTGGAAAAACAGCCTGGATGGTTACAAAAGACCTATCTTGATTGGGCCTGCAAATACATCATCAAATGGCGAAAGTGCAGAACTTGAAAATCACGTACTTGTAGTCTCCGAAGAAAAGACTCAACAAATACAGGCATACCTTCGTCGAAAGCATGTGACGCTAAATACATTAGTACTTGCCCTTTGGGGAGTCTTATTAGGACGGCTTTGCGATGCCGATGATGTGGTCTTTGGCACCACAGTATCGGGGCGGTCAGGAGATTTTCCAAATATGGAACGGATGGCGGGACTATTTATGAATGTACTACCGGTCCGTTTGAAACTGGTGCCAAAGCAACCAATCGGAGAGTGGCTAAAATCGGTGCAAACACAGCAGTTCGCAGCCCGGGATTTAGAACATATTAGCCTGGGTCAAATCACTTCCTGGACAAATTGGCCAGGGCACATGCCAATATTTGATAGCCTAGTAGCAGTGGAGAATTACCCTTGGAGTAACTTTGCTGGTGGAGGTGTCACAGTAAAAGAATTCGAAGGAGGGATCACAACCACCTATCCCGTTACGATGATTGTAAAACCCG
>JBPCUG010000326.1:0-7945 GCA_051011275.1 Cyclobacteriaceae bacterium
CTACCTCATACGTTCCTGAGATTGTACTTCCATCCATTAAAGCAACCTCATAAGTACCGTCATCAGCAAAAGTAACTGTCCACTCGGGTGCCTGATAAGCTCCTAATGGGATGCCCTCGTCGGAGCCATTTTGTGACCAAGCAGTAAGACTAACCAGGCATAAACCAATTGATAGTATAGGGTAAAAAATGATCTTCTTCATAGCTTTTTTTATTGATAATATAGCCTATTAAAAAATGGCAATCAAACGGGTGAAACGATAGCAACTGATCCTCCAAATATTTGGGGGTAACCTTTTGGTTTCAATGATTTATCGGTTAGTTTTGCAGTCTGAAATTTTGATCAAGCTGATAATCAATTAAATCGTAGAAATAAATGGCAAATATTGGCAAAATAACCCAGGTAATCGGGGCCGTTGTAGATGTGAGTTTTGAAGGCAAAGATGCGAAGTTGCCCGATATCCTGGATGCGCTGGAAGTAACCAAAGAAAACGGTCAGAAAGTAGTACTAGAGTGCCAGCAACACCTTGGAGAGGACCGCGTGAGAACCATCTCTATGGACGGTACCGAAGGTTTCGTACGAGGCATGGATGTGGTGGACCTTGGTTCTCCTATAACCGTTCCCGTGGGAGAAGGCATAAAAGGCCGCCTGTTCAACGTCGTGGGAGAGGCCATTGATGGAATCGCCGACCCTACCAGTGGTAATAGTCTGCCTATTCACCGTTCAGCGCCAAAGTTCGAGGACCTTTCTACCTCAACCGAAGTCTTGTTTACGGGTATTAAGGTGATCGATTTATTGGAACCCTATGTAAAAGGGGGAAAGATCGGTTTATTTGGTGGTGCCGGAGTAGGTAAAACCGTATTGATCCAAGAGCTGATCAACAATATTGCCAAAGCTTATTCAGGATTGTCAGTATTTGCCGGAGTTGGAGAACGTACTCGTGAAGGGAACGACCTTTTAAGGGAAATGATCGAGTCGGGTATTGTAGACTATGGGGAGGAATTTAAAGAAGGAATGGAACAGGGCGGCTGGCCTTTGGATAAAGTAGATCCTGCAAAACTTGGGGATTCCAAAGCCACATTCGTCTTTGGTCAAATGAATGAACCTCCGGGAGCAAGAGCGAGAGTGGCATTGTCTGGATTGACCATGGCAGAATACTTCAGAGATGGAGACGGCCAGGGGCAAGGACGTGACATTTTGTTCTTTATGGATAACATCTTCCGGTTTACACAAGCCGGTTCAGAAGTTTCGGCTTTGTTAGGACGGATGCCTTCAGCGGTAGGCTACCAACCTACATTGGCCACGGAAATGGGAGCCATGCAAGAGCGAATTACCTCTACCAAAAGAGGTTCTATTACTTCTGTGCAAGCGGTTTATGTACCGGCTGATGACTTGACTGACCCAGCACCAGCCACTACCTTCTCTCACCTTGACGCTACCACGGTGCTTTCACGTAAGATCTCTGAGTTGGGTATTTACCCGGCAGTGGATCCTTTGGATTCTACCTCAAGGATCTTGAACGCCGAAACTTTGGGCGACGAGCATTACAATACAGCCCAAAGGGTAAAAGAAACTTTGCAACGATACAAAGAACTACAGGATATCATTGCCATCTTAGGAATGGACGAGCTGTCCGATGAAGACAAGCAAGTAGTACACCGCGCGCGAAGAGTGCAACGGTACTTGTCCCAGCCGTTCCACGTGGCAGAACAATTTACCGGCACCCCTGGAGTATTGGTGGACATCAAAGATACCATCAGAGGGTTTAATATGATCATGGATGGTGAGCTTGACCACATCCCTGAAGCAGGTTTCAACTTGGTAGGCTCTATTGAAGAGGCGGTTGAAAAAGGTGAAAGATTGTTGGCAGAAGCACAATAATAAAAATGCACCTAGAAATTGTAACTCCGGACAAAATGGTATTCGAGGGGGAGGTAACTTCAGCTACCTTCCCGGGTAGCCAGGGTATTTTTCAGGTCCTGGAAAACCACGCTCCGATCATCAGTTCTCTAGCCAAAGGAGCACTTATCTACGTTGATGAAGTCGGTAGTCACACCCTGCAAGTTGACGGTGGTGTGGTAGAAGTACTCAAAAACAAGATCATCGTGTTGGCTGAGTCAGCAGTGGAGGCGGAGTAGGTAGCTTATCAAAATACTCTCCCGAAACTAAGGTCGACTTTTGCAGTAGTTATTTTACTAAGCAAAGCTTATATTAAAGCGCAGTGATTTTTGTTCCACTCGATTTAATATAAAGCATGAAACTGAATCTCCCCATTAAAGCCTCAAAGCTTTCAGCATTTTGTTTGCTCTTTTGGTTGTCATTTTCCTTGGGCCAGGCACAACAGCCCAGCTATGATCTAAAGATCAATCTTTCTGTCTCCACAGAATTGCGGAATTCCTTCAAATCAGAGGGCAGGCTTTTGCTATTTTTCAATAAGAATCCCAAAGTAGAACCACGCACACAAACCTGGGGGTTTGGTGAAAACTACCTGACGGCTACAAATATTACCTCCTGGAAAGCTGATAAAGTAATGATCATTGGTGATACTGAAGATTGGACCAGAACTACAGAATGGAGCTTGGCCAACGTTCCGGCGGGCACCTATTATGTACAGGCTCTCTGGGACCAGGACAATGAGGAATCCCGCCCTAACATACCGGGCAATATGTACAATAAGAAACAAAAATTAGTTGTCGACCAATCAAAAGTGCTTGATCTTATATTGACCCAAGTAATCCAACCCAGGACAGTGGTCGAGCACAAATTGGTAAAAACTGTTTCCATGAAAAGCGACACTTTGACCAAATGGTGGGGCAAGACCATGACTTTAAAAGCATCAGTTTTACTACCAGGTGGCTATTTTGATCATCCTGACAAAGCCTACCCCATTCGCTACAATGTAGCCGGATACGGAGGTCGTTACAACAGGATCAACAGATTGATTGAAGATAAAAAATTTACGGATTGGTGGTTATCTGCTGAGGCTCCCCAAATCATAACCGTTTATTTGGATGGCGAAGGTCCTTTTGGTGACAGTTATCAGCTAGATTCGGATAATAACGGGCCTTATGGATATGCACTGATCCATGAGTTAATCCCGTACATAGAAAAGCAATATCGCGGGACCAATATTTCCGAAACGCGCTTTGTTGACGGTTGCTCTACGGGCGGATGGGTTTCACTGGCACTGCAATTGTACTATCCTGATACTTTCAATGGTGTGTTTTCCTACAGCCCAGATGCCATAGAGTTTGAAAACTATCAATTGATCAACATCTATAAAGATAGAAATGCTTATGTCAATGAGTACGGACATTTGCGCCCCGTCGCTCGGGAAGTGAATGGCGAACCGATGCTGATCCTAAAAGATTTTATTCGATTTGAAAACGCGCTGGGAGCATCCAATACCTATGTCACTTCTGGAGGACAGTTCAGTGCGCATACAGCATTGTACAGCCCTAAGGGACCAGATGGTTTGCCCGTACCATTGTTCGATCCCACCACCGGAGCTATCGATTCGGTAGTAGCCGAACGTTGGAAGAAGTATGACCTTAAACTATATGCCAAAAAAAACTGGGAAACATTGGGACCTAAGCTTCAGGGGAAAATTTATATCTGGATGGGAGATATGGATAATTTTTACCTGAATCCTGCGACCCGAGCATTTGATGTCTTTATCAAGACCACTCAAAACCCTGCTTCAGACGCTCTGATTGAATTTTCTCCCATGGAAGGGCACTGTTCTCAATTTTCCGATAGAATTGTATTGGAAAAAATTGCCGAGAAGCTGACAAAATAATCGGGGATTACCATTATTAATTATATTTAGTAGTAATCCAGCCTTTATTATGAACAAAAAGCAACTGATACTAATATCATTGTTGGGATTATTCACTGTTAATGTGGTAGCTCAGCAAATAGAAAGACCTAATATCATCTTTATCCTCACCGACGATCAACGTTGGGATGCCATGGGTTTTGCAGGTAACGAAATTATTCACACTCCGGAAATGGACCGATTGGCAAAAGAAGGATGCTATTTTAGTAAGGCCTTTGTCACCACTCCAATTTGCGCGGCCAGTAGAGCCAGTATCATGACCGGCTTATATGAGCGCACTCATGGGTTTACCTTTGGTACACCACCATTAGCTCAGAAGTATCTAGCAAAAAGTTACCCGGCATTGTTGAAGCAAAATGGTTATAGCACTGGGTTTATTGGCAAGTTCGGTATGTCGTTCCAGGACAAAGCCGACACCAGCCTGTTTGATTTTTATCAGCGACCGGGAGAGCAAGGTGGTGCTACCACTTACTACCGACTGACTCCCGATGGCGAAAGGCACAGGCATTTGAGCACGATTATTGGCGATTACAGTTTGGAATTTCTGGAACAAAAGCAAAACGAGAAATCACCCTTTTGTCTGTCCATAAGCTTTCATGCTCCACACGCCGAAGATGGCGATCCTCGGCAGTACATTTATCCCCAAGATCTGGATTCTTTGTATGATGACATCGAGATGCCATGGCCAATAATGGCCACAGATGCTGACTTTATGGCGCAGCCGCAATATGTTAGAGAGGGACTTAATCGTATTCGATGGTACTGGCGCTTCGACTCTCCGGAAAAGTACCAAGAAAAGCTCAAAGGATACTACCGTATGATCAGTGGTGTAGATCGGGAGCTGGGTCGTATTCGTAGCAAGTTGAATGAACTCGATTTAGCCGAAAATACTATTATCATTCTGATGGGTGACAATGGCTATTTCTTAGGGGAAAGACAGTTCGCCGGCAAATGGCTGATGTATGACAACTCTTTAAGAGTACCTCTGATTGTGTACGATCCCAAAAGCAAAAGCTCAACTACAGACTTTATGGCTTTAAACATTGATATCGCGCCCACTTTGCTGGACTACGCAGGAGTTACTTTACCGGAAAGCATAGCCGGACAAAGTGTGAAAAAATTGGTACAGGGCAAAGGGCAACTTGATAGAGATTATTTTATGGGAGAGCATTTGTTTAACCATCCCAAGATCCCTAAAAGTGAAGGCATTAGAACTAAGCGATTTAAATACTTCCGCTACATAGATCACCCTGAGCGCGAAGAGTTTTATGATTTGGAAAAGGATCCTACAGAAGCGGAGAATTTAATTGATGATCCTAATCATCAAGTGGAGATAGCGAGGTTAAAGGAGCTGCTGGACGAAGAGTTAAAGCATTAAGTCAACGATAAAGCAATGCATAGCAACTGAACCTGAACATTTGGAAAGAACAAATAAGTTTAAGATGATAACTAAACTCACCGACGGACGCACCGACCTTATCTTTGACCTACTGGATCAAGGCATCAAAGCCACTGCTACTGACAAACATGGTACCCCTTTGATTCTATGGTGTGCTTACTACGGAGATGTAAGCGCGGTTAAATTCCTTATCTCAAAAGGTGCTTCATTAGACCACCTCGGACCTAACTACGATCTAAACGGCGCTGCCTTTCACGGGCATTGGCAACTCTGCCAATATTTATTGGAGCAGGGAGCAAAGGCCAGCCATGCTTTACCCGATACGGGAGAAACACCTTTACATAATTGCATACAGCCCAACAGGCCGGCTACTAACTTTATTATTGAGCTGCTTCTTGCTAATGGAGCCAACCCAAACGTTCAAACCAAATCAAGGGTAGAAACCGGCGCCTTTATGCGCGAAGCATTTACCAAACAAGAAACACCTCTGCATCGAGCTGCAGCTTTTGGCAACGAGGAAGCCATCCAACTGTTACTTGACGCAGGAGCTGATAAAACCGTGGAAGACATGAACGGAGATTCTCCTTTGGCCTGGGCCAGTTGGCACCATCGGCCAGGTAAAATTCTTTCTTTGTTAACTTATGACCACCACGAAATTCATCCATTGCATATCAAAAACATGCAAAGTGATCATGGTACAGGATGGGGTGGTGGTATGTCAATCATGAGAATGGGAAAAGTGCATTTGGAAAAAGAATAGTTCCCACTTTAATTTGCACCAGTCAATCTCCTAACTTGAAAGGATCTCAAAGGCATCCACGAAACGCGCTGCTGTCTCGCGAGTACTGATAAACAGTTCCGGCTCAATCAGCTCAACCTCCATTATTACCAGCGAATCTTCTCGAAGTATACCATCTACCCTGGCATAGAGAAGATCAAAATTAAAGAAGCCCAGGACATCCCTGGCTTGCTCTATGATCACCTTTGCTGGTTTAAAAGAAGTGACTGTTCCCCCGAAATTCGACTGAACGCGGAAATCGCCTTCTTTGGCACTCTTGAGTACTGCATGACTATATTCTTTGTTAAAAAAGATAATAGACAACTCTCCCGACGATTCTATTTCTTTAACAAAAGGTTGGATCATAAACCCATGGTCATATTGAAACCCCAAGTTGGAGAAACTGAATGCCTCAATTTGGTTTGAATCTAGTTTCACCGTTTTATAAGCAGTAGCCCCAATGTTTGGCTTAATAATTAGCGAATCCCAGTTGTTGTTCTTGGCAATGGTTTTCAGATTCGGGGAGTCCGAAGCATCAAACCAAAGTGTTGGTATTAAATTGAACTTAGCATCATTCAGCTCTTGTAAATACCTTTTGCTGTGATTTAACCGTACTACTTCGATGGGATTGAACAGGGGTACACCCAATAGTTCGACTTTATTTAGCCACTGCAGGAACTCATCAATCTTTTCATGATAGTCCCAACAAGAGCGGATGATTAAACAATCATATTGATCCCATTTTATAGACCTATCCGTCCAGACTAACGCCACTACAGTATAACCCCGTTTTGCAAATGCGTCAATCAATACCTTTTCCCGATCTTCGAAACTCGAATCCTTCTCAGCAGTAACCAACCCAACCTTCATGCTCACAACTTCACACACACGTTTTGCATCTCGGTAAAAAATCGTAAGGCTTCCAATCCTCCTTCCCGACCAACACCAGAAGCTTTCATACCACCAAATGGTGTTCTTAAATCCCGCAACAGCCAGCAGTTAATCCACACTACACCGGCTTTTAAGGAGTGGCCTACGTTGTGGGCTCGCTTTGCATTTTCGGTCCAGACGGTGGCAGAAAGGCCGTAGGGAACTTGGTTGGCCAGCGTGATGGCTTCAGCCTCGTCTTCAAATGGCATTAAAGTGATTACGGGGCCAAAGATCTCTTCCTGATTGGTACGACAACTGTTATCAAGCCCTTCAATAATGGTGGGTTGCATAAAGTAGCCTTCCTTACAGCGGCCATCCAAATGGACTTGTTCACCACCGGTAAGAATAGTACCTCCCTCCTTTTCGGCCAATGCAATATAAGACAGAACTTTATCCAAATGAGCATTGGAAACTAGTGCTCCAAATTGAGTGGCTTCTTCACTAGGGTCTCCAATCTGAAGATGCCTGGTCTTTTCAACTAAGGTCCCTTTAAACTTTTCATAGATCCCTTTTTGAATAAAAACTCTTGAGCCACATAGACAGATCTGTCCTTGGTTTGAAAATGAGGAACGCACGGTGGTCTCCAAAGCTGTTTGGAAATCGCAATCATCAAAAATGATATTGGGATTTTTACCTCCCAGCTCTAAGGATAATTTCTTAAACATTGGTGCTCCCACTGATGCGATGTGCTTACCGGTAGCGGTTCCGCCTGTAAAAGTAATTACTGGCACTTCCGGATGAGCCACAATAGCTGCCCCTGTCTTGGTCCCTGACCCATGCACGATATTAAGTACACCTTGGGGTAGTCCAGCCTCATCTGCAATTTTGGAAAGTAGGTAAGCTGTCATCGGGGTTATTTCAGAAGGCTTGGCAACCACACAATTCCCGGCGGCCATGGCCGGCGCTATCTTCCAGGTAAACAAATACAAGGGCAGGTTCCAGGGAGAGATACATCCCGCTACTCCAATCGGGCTGCGCCGGGTATAGTTGACTGCAACAT
>JBPCUG010000327.1:0-3485 GCA_051011275.1 Cyclobacteriaceae bacterium
GTGCTAACCTAAACGGATATTTTTATCTTCAGGCCGGCAGCATTCGTTCTACAGACCACCTGGAAGTGTCATCCATCGGATTTGAAAAATACACTGCTGAGCTTGGCCAATTCAATTTGAGGGAACAAATCACCATTAAATTGCAGCCAAGAACCACCCTCCTAAAAGAAGTTGTTGTTACAGGTAAGACCATGGAAGCTGATGAACTGTTGAGCCTGGCAGCTAGAAACTTAAAAAAACATCTGGGCTCAAAGCCCTACTTAATGAGCGGCCTGTACCGAGAGGTATTCAAAATAGATCAAGAATATACTGGCTTCACAGAAGGCACTGCTATGTTCTATCTGGATGGATACCATAAGGACCACAATACCAGTGGTAAGGAACGCTATACTTATGATTTGGCCCAGTGGAAGCAAATGCGTCGAAGCGACTATAGTGCACCTGACAGTTCCATGTTGCCTACTTATTTGATCATTCCAAAATTATTCAAGGCCAAAGATTACTATCTATATGATGGACCTTTGCAACGCAACCACTTTTCTGACTTCACCTATAAAATTGACAGCTTGACCATGTATGAGGATCAGCTAGTCTATGTAGTGGATTTTCAACCCAACTCAGATAGTCGATTCGATTACCATGGTAAATTATATTTGAAGGAGGATGATTTTGGGTTAATGGCTATGGATATTATGGGGCAGCCGGATCGGAAACTTTATCATGCGAAGCAAAATCAACATACTCAAGACCTGAGCCATAAGTTCAAGTTGAATTATACACTCTTTCAGGGTCACTACTATATAAGTTATCTTGGTTTGGACTACACCTACAAGATCGATATTGGTGGTGCGACATATGAAATTGCCTGTGCTACAGAAGTTGTTGGCGGCCAGTTCAGCGATCAGAAAGCAGAAGTGCTAAACTACGGGCAAATGAATATTTTATATGGAGAGATGCTGAATCCTGTGATAAACTATGACTCGGGGTTTTGGAGTACATTTCCTTATGCTTATGGGCCTGGGGAAGCCGTATTTTCCGATTTAGGTGACGTTTCCAAGCAGTTCAAAATGCACCATAACCAACGATTAGTGCCCTTGCCAGGAGAGCTGGACAATTACCAGGAGCTTTATGAGGATAAGGCTTTGTTTGATGTCTTCTTTCAGGATTTCTAGTTACTCCAGGAATTTGCGTGGAGGGACAATAAAAATACTGGCGCCAAAGGTAAAAGCGCTGCCAAAATTATTGTCAATCAATGTCTCTGCATTGCGTTTGCCGGATTCTCGCAAGCTAAATTCAATGTTGGATCTTAGTCCGGCTTCCAATCCAAACCAGAGCCAGTCATGTATCTCCCGTTCCAGGGAAAACAAAAACCTTATTTCAGACTTGCGCAAATGCAGTGTCTCTTTTTCTGATAGAGGGGATGCATTAAGGCGTACATTGTAGCTGGCACCATTCAGCTCGGTGCTTAGATGCCAGAAGGTCTTTTCATTTTGGGTAAATCGTAGTTTGGCCTGTACTGGTAGTAGAGATTCAATACCCCATCGATTGTTAAAGGTGTGATTGATAGAGGCAACCGGATAAATGGATTGCCGTCCAAAGTCGTAACTGTAGGCAAGGCCAACTGCATAGGAGGTATAAGGACTTGCCTTCCACCCCATTAATGGAGCCACAGAGACCTTTAGAAAATCAGATTTTGGCAGGTCGTCAATATTATAATCTCCGTTCAGTTTGGCGCCTAACCTTAGCAAAAAATACCTATTACCTCGCCACGGCTTGATTAGATACAGCGCGGCCCCAACACTTTTTAAATCTTTATCTTCTAAACTGTTGTAAAAAGCATATTCGTTTGATGGCACTCCTTCAAAAGAATATTCTTCCCTGAAGTAGCTCAAACCCAAGGCCATTTTAATATTTGATTTCAACAAAATTGGTACCCGTAATTTGAAATTCCACCGTTGGTTTTTTTGCACTTCGTCCTGGCCGTTTTCAATCCCTGGAGTATTGCTGGTGGATTGGATCTTGTAGTTGATCACACTTTCTCTTTTGATTACCAGTCCTTTGGATCTTGGCATTCCAAAAACCGATGGCACACAAAAAGTAGAATCCGTGCAATGGATGATAGTTTCCTGAGCTTGTGCTACCAAGTGAGTCAAAAGTAAGCTGGCGAGCAGTAAATAGAGTTTCACTGGTAATTCGAGTTTAACACTAATATACAATCAATTCTGTGATTAGTAATTGAAAATTGTTGAGGATAATTACACTAACAAAAATATTAAAGCTTATTTCAAAGTATTATTTTATTATTGTAAAAAATATTTAATCGATTTGAGCAAGATGGAGAAACTAGATTCCTTAAACCAGGTAGCAACCTTTCACGAAACCTTCCAACACCCAATAGAAGCAAAGCCACTTATTCCAGCAAAGCAAAGATGTGAATTGCGAGTATCTCTAATTCAGGAAGAGCTTAGAGAATTGGAAGAGGCAATTGAAAATAATGATCTGATAGAAGTGGCTGACGCCCTTTGTGACATCCAATATGTCCTTTCCGGTGCCATTTTAGAATTTGGCCTGGGGTCAAAGTTCAAATCACTATTTGACGAGGTGCAGCGATCAAATATGAGCAAAGCTTGTACCACGGAAGAAGAGGCACAGGCTACGGTCGAACATTATCAAAAGAACAAGGATACAGAATGTTACTATAAGCAAGTTGAGAATCTGTACTTGGTATATAGAAGCTCTGATAATAAAACCCTCAAATCGATCAACTATTCACCTGCCAATTTGAAGAAGATCCTTGAAATCTCGGATCAAAAAATGCCCTTGCCCAAATAGGCTTTGAGCTTCGGGGAAATTTGCCGCTGGATCAGAGCATTTTGATATTCCCAGGTTTTATCTTTATCTAAGGTTTGGGTAAACTGTATTTCTTTCCCGTTTTTTATCGCAATCGGCACCCCGTCCAGATATAGGATCCTATTGTTCATAAAGGCAGGAACCCTTCCACCAGGAGTGATGATATTAGTTAAGTTGAGAGGGTCCATGGCACTAATGGATACTAAATTGCCGGTTCCGGGTGTTTTCTTAACTGTCCTTAATTTAGCAACCGCCTCTTTCAAAGCAAATTGTTCACCCCATACCCCGCTTACAAAACGACCTCCTCTGATCTCACCACGTGCCTCAAGCAGGCGGAAAACCTTAACCAGGTCCCTCCATGGTGGCATGATCTTTTCTCGGTCTACCAATTTGCGAAATACAACACCATACCTCCTCAATAACACATAGCATAATTGGATCAATTCGCTTTGGCTTAACTGGGTTTCCTCATCAATCTTATTTTTTTCAACTAATGACCATCGGCCGGCTTCCTCAAGTTTGAAATGCATATGTCTATTCCTTTTTTGCCCCTTGTGCTTTGCCGGCAGTAGAAGTGCTCGTAAGCCTGTAAAACTATCCGATGTGATTAAACCACCAGATACCAGTTCTGCCAA